>DMLA01000161.1 GCA_003453555.1 Chloroflexota bacterium
TTCGCCTCTCAGGATCTCGATGCCGTGGGGTAGGGCGGGGAGAATCACCTCTAGGCCCTCCCGCACCGCTTTGGGGCTGCCCGGCAGGTTGACGATGAGGGTGCTGCCCCTGATGCCGGCTACGGCCCGGGAGAGCATGGCGTGGGGCGTCTTCTTCAAACCTTGGCTGCGCATCGCTTCTGTTAAGCCTGGGGCTGGCCGCTGGATGACCGCTTGGGTGGCCTCGGGGGTCACATCGCGAGGGGAGAAGCCGGTGCCCCCGGTGGTGAGGATGAGGTCCACTCCTGAGACATCGGCCCACTCCACGAGCATGGTCTCGATCACATCCTGCTCGTCAGGCACGATCTCATATTCGGTCACCTCGGCCCCGAGCCTCTCGGTGACTATCTCTTTGATGGTCTCCCCGCTCACATCTTCCCGTCGCCCTTGGGCTCCCCAATCGCTTATGGTTAGAACACCCACTCGGATGGCCATCTATTTCCTCCCAGTCTTTACCTTCTCTACAACTTCATCTTCTAGGGCGTTTTCAAGCACCTCGTCGACGGTCTCCACTAGGACAAAATCAACACCTTTTTTTACCTCTGGAGACAACTCCGCTAGATCGGCTTCGTTGCGGCGAGGGAGGATCACCCTGTTCAGCCCTGCTCGGCTGGCAGCCAGGACCTTCTGTTTTATCCCCCCTACGGGGAGAACCCGTCCGCGGAGGGTTATCTCCCCGGTCATGGTGACGTTGGATCTCACCGGTCTATCGGTGAGGAGGGAGACGAGAGCCGTGGCTGTAGTGACCCCCCCAGAGGGGCCGTCCTTGGGGATGGCTCCCGCCGGGAAGTGTATATGGATATCGCTTTGGGAGAAGATATCCTCATCGATTCCCAGTTCCTTAGCCTTGCTGCGCACGTAGGAGAGGGCCGCCTGGGCCGACTCCTTCATCACCTCTCCTAGTTTGCCAGTTAAGATGAGGTTGCCCTTCCCCTTCATCTTGGTGGCCTCGATGAACTGGATGTCGCCCCCGCTAGGGGTCCAGGCTATACCAGTGGCCACTCCAGGTATCCCCGTCCGCTCCGCGGGTTCGTTGTAGAACTTTGGCTTCCCCAGGAATTCGGGGATCTTCTCCTTGGTAACCACCACTTTCCCTTCTTCACCGCTGGCTATCTTGGTGGCTACCTTGCGGCATATAGCCCCGATCTCTCGTTCCAGGTTGCGCAGCCCCGCCTCGCGAGTGTAGTCGCGAATGATAGCATGAAGCGCTTCCTCCTGAAACTCTATCTCCTCTTCCCGGAGGGAGTTCTCTTCCCTCTGGCGGGGGATGAGGTATCGTTGGGCGATCTTGATCTTCTCCTCCTCGGTGTAGCCGTCCAAGTGAAGGGTCTCCATGCGATCCAGGAGGGGAGGGGGGATCGTATCCAGGATGTTGCCCGTGGTGATGAACATCACCTGGGAGAGGTCGAAATCCACATCCAGATAATGGTCCCGGAAGGTGTAGTTCTGCTCTGGATCGAGGACCTCCAAGAGCGCCGAGGCTGGGTCTCCCCGGAAGTCCATCCCTATCTTGTCCACCTCGTCGAGCATGAAGACCGGGTTCTTCGACTCCGCCCTCCTGATAGATTGTATGATCCGCCCAGGGAGGGCTCCGACGTAGGTACGGCGATGGCCCCGGATTTCCGCCTCATCTCTCATCCCTCCCAGGGACATCCGCACGAACTTCCTTCCCAAGGCACGAGCGATCGATCTGCCTAGGGAGGTCTTCCCCGTTCCAGGAGGCCCCACGAAGTTGAGGATCGCTCCTTTGAAGACTTCCTTTTCCCCTTCCTGGGCCCTCTCCAGATGCAACTTGCGCACCGCCAGATATTCTAGGATGCGCTCCTTTATCTCCTCTAGATCGTAATGGTCCTCGTCCAGGATCTGGCGGGCGCGCTCGATATCCAGATTATCCTCTGTGGTCTTGTTCCAAGGCAGGCTGGTCAGCCAATCGAGGTAGGTCTTGATAACCGAATACTCCGCTGCTGCAGGGGGCATACTAGAGAGCCTATCCAGTTCTCTCGTGGCCTCTTTTTTCGCCTCCTCGCTCATCCCCGCGGCCTCGATCTTCTCCCGCAGTTCGTTGATCTCCTTGGTCTGCTCATCGACCTCGCCCAGTTCCTTCTGGATAGCCCTTAGTTGCTGCCGCAAGAAATATTCCCGCTGCATCTTCTCCATCTCCCCCTGGGCCTCGGCTTGGATCTTCTTTCCCAGTTCCAAGACCTCCAATTCGCGGCTCAAGATGGAGTTCAATCTCCGCAGTTTTTCAGCCACATCGTCGATCTCTAGGATCTGTTGGGCGGCCTCCGTCTCCATCCGTACAGCGTTGGCCACCAGATAGACCAGTTGCCGAGGAGCCTCAGCGTTGATGATGGCCACAGTCAGTTCGTCAGGGAGGTAGGAGACGAGGGATACGAGGCGGCGGAAGAGTTCCAGCGTGTTGCGGGATAAAGCCTCCACCTCTAGCGATTCCTCCTCCCTATCGGGGGCCGCCTCCACCTGAGCCTTCAGATAAGGCTCTCTCTGGGTGAACTCCTTGATCCTGATCCGCTCTATCCCTTGGACGATGAGCCCCACGCTCCCCGTGGGGGTCTTGATGAGGCGATGGATCATCGCCGCTGTACCTACGGTATAGAGATCCTCCGGGAGGGCTTTATCGGGCTTCTCCACCCTCATGGTCACCAGGCCGATGATCCGATCACCTAGGGCCGCTTGATCCACCAACTGGATCGACTCCGGCCGCTCCACGCTAAGGGGGGTCCAGGTTAAGGGGTATACCACCGTCTTCCGCAAGGCCAAAATGGGCAACTCAGCGGGGATGGCGGGTACTTCCCTATCCTTATCCGGAGATTGCATCTTCAGGATGGGAGCGGTCACCTTTGAGGGGATAGCCGGTCCCTTCTCGTCCGGCTCCCCTGGCCTACCACGTACCAGGGCAGGCTGTGGCGACCTCTTCTCCCTTTCACTTCTCCCCAAAACCATCAAGCCTCCTCCACCTCTGCGGAGATGGGCACCTTATGCGCCCCTTTCTTCTTCGGCAGGAGGATGACCAAGAAACCATCCTCATAGGTAGCCTCTATCTCCTCCTCGTTCACTGGCCAGGGTATGAGCACGTCGGCTCGGAAGTCACCGTACCGGATCTCCATCTGCTGGTAGGCCAGTTTCTCCGCTGGATCGCGTCTCCGCCCCACGACGGTTAGAACTCGATTGGCGAACGAGATCTCTAAGTCACCTGTATTCACACCGGCGATCTCCACCCGCACTACGGCATGAGCGCCCGTCTCATAGACGTCGGTGGGAGGGCGAAACCCCTTGTATTGCTGCATGGCGGTCCACTGCTCTGGAGAGACGATCTCCCGGATCATGCGGTTGATCTCGGAGTGCATCCGTTCGATCTCGTCGATGACCCACTTTTCCGTCTCATGCATCCCCAGGCTCCTCCTTTCCCACAGGGATCCTTTACGGACACACCGAAAGGGGCGAACCATCGCCCTTAACTTATTTTACCATAAGTAGG
>DMLA01000084.1 GCA_003453555.1 Chloroflexota bacterium
TGCTTAACCTCAGTCTATCGCTTAAGCGCTAGAAAGGCAAATTGGGAGGACTTTTTCGACAATCTCTCCTTATACTGATTGCTGTTTTTCCTTAGGGGCCATAGCGTTCAAGGCCCCTTCCACAGAAAATGAGTTGATTTTACGAAGAGTTGGTGATATTATTCTCAAGGTTTCCCCACAGCCGCTAGGCTAGCAAGGGAAACGGGAGGAATTGTTGCTATCAGACTACGCTTTCCTTGGCTTGTTGCTCATCGCTGCCATCCTCTTCCCCCTCGCGGCGATGTTCATGGCCTTCCTCATACGCCCTAAGAAGTCCGGCCCCATCAAGAAGTCTACCTATGAGTGCGGTCTAGAGACCATAGGCGAGACGTGGATTCGGTTTCGAGTTCAATACTACATCTACGCCCTGATCTTCGTCATCTTCGATATCGAGACCGTCTTCTTGTACCCCTGGGCGGTGGCCTATAACCAGTTGGGGCTCTTCGCCCTGGTGGAGATGTTCATCTTCCTGGCTATCCTGGTAGGAGGGCTGGCCTATGCCTGGCGAAAGGGCGTCCTAGAATGGTTCTAAGATGACCGAAGAAGAGTATATCGACCAACAGATCAAGCGCAACGTCGTCATCACTACCATCGACAAGATATATAACTGGGGGCGCCGCTCCTCGGTCTGGCCCATGTCTTTCGGCTTGGCCTGCTGTGCCTTCGAGATGATCTGCGCCGCTGCGGCCCGCTTCGATCTAGCCCGCTTCGGCATGGAGATGATGCGCCCCACCCCCCGCCAGGCGGACTTGATGATCGTGGCCGGTACCGTGACCAAAAAGATGGCCCCCCAGGTGGTGCGCCTCTACGATCAGATGCCGGAGCCCAAATATGTCCTGGCCATGGGGGCCTGTGCCATCTCCGGCGGCCCCTTCAAGGATACCTACAATGTGGTTAATGGCATCGACACCTATCTGCCCGTGGACGTCTATGTGCCCGGCTGTCCTCCCCGCCCCGAAGCCCTCCTAGAAGGGTTCATTAAATTGCACCAAATGATAGAAGGGCAGACGATCCTCACTTCACCTTGGTACCGAAAAGAGGTGGAGCGGGAGATGCCGGTTCCCGTCCTGGGTCCTCAGGGGCTGGTTATACCCGGAGAAGGGGATGAGTAGAGAGGTCTACGAGCGGTTAGTCGAAGAGTTCCCAGAGACTTCTCTTGAGTATCTAGAGGAGAAGGACCCGGCGATATCCGTTAAGGCCGATGACCTCTTTGAGGTGGCTCGCCACCTCAAAGAGAAGCAGGGATACGACTACCTGTCGGCCGTCACCGGGGTCGACTACCCTGACCGCTTCGAGGTGGTCTACCATCTCTACTCCATGAGAGAGAAGAAAGGGGTTGTAGTCCTCAAGGTACACGCCTCTAAAGAAGACCCGGAGGTCCCATCCCTAGTCCCCCTCTGGCCGGGGGCCAACTTCCAAGAGCGGGAGGTCTATGATCTGATAGGGATACGCTTCGCTGGGCACCCCGATCTGAAGCGGGTCCTTCTCTGGGAAGGGTATGAAGGTCACCCCTTACGCAAGGATTTCCCCACCGAAGGGTACCAAACCATAGGCCAAGAGGAGCTTTCCTAGCCAAATGCAAAGGGTAGAGACCAGACTAAGGACCGAGACCATAACCGTCAATATGGGGCCCCAGCACCCCAGCACCCATGGGGTCTTCCGCATGATCGTCACCCTAGATGGGGAGACCATCGTCGATCTGGAGCCGGTGATGGGCTACCTCCATCGCTGCCACGAGAAGATAGGGGAAAGGAACACCTACCTCCAAAATATCCCCTACACCGACCGCCTGGATTACATCTGCTCCATGTCCAACAACCTGGCTTATGTGATGGCGGTGGAGAAACTGGGTGGGATCGAAGTGCCTGAGCGAGCGGAGTATATTCGGATCATCATGGTGGAGTTGACCCGCATCGTTAACCATATGGTGGCTATAGGGGCCCTCCTCAACGATCTGGGCTGTTTCTTCACCCCCATGCTCTACGGCCTCCGGGAGAGGGAGCGGATCTTAGACCTCTTCGAGATGGCTTCTGGGTCGCGGATGATGTGCAACTATATGCGCTTCGGGGGAGTACGGTACGATCTACCTCCGGGTTTCACACCCGAGTTGAAGAGCGTCGTGGCCGCCCTCCCCACCTTCATCGACGAGTTCGAGAGGCTCCTCACCGAAAACGAGATAGTCTTAGCCCGTTGTCAGAACGTGGGGATCCTGCCACCCGATATGGCCATAGCCTATTCCTGCACCGGGCCGTTGCTTCGCGGCTCGGGGGTGAATTACGATATCCGCAAAGTAGACTCCTACTCCATCTATGACAGATTCGACTTCGATGTGCCTTTAGGAACAAACGGCGATGTCTATGATCGGTATCTGGTGCGTATAGGAGAGATGCGGCAAAGTGTGAGGATCTTGGAACAGGCCATAGAGCAGATCCCCGAGGGCGAGGTCTCCGTCAAGTTGCCCCGGGTCTTCAAGCCCCCCGAGGGGGATGTCTACCACCGCATCGAGTCCCCCAAGGGGGAATTGGGCTTCTATCTGGTATCGGATGGCAGCACCAACCCCTATCGCTACAAGGTTCGCTCCCCCACCTTCATCAACCTCACCGTCCTACCGGAACTCTGCAAGGGACATAAAGTGGCCGATGTAGTAGCCATCTTGGGGAGCATAGATATAGTCCTGGGCGAGGTGGATAGATAGTGGAGTTTCTGGACGACCTCTTCGTCAACCTCAGTTACTGGGTCCACGGCTTTCTGGCCCGTTTTCTGCCCCTCTGGGCGGCGGATCTGATCATGATGCTCCTCACCATCGTCTGTTTCATACTCTTCGCTCTCATTACCATCATGTTCATCAACTGGCTGGAGCGGAAGGTGATCGGGCGGTTCCAGGACCGCTACGGGCCGAACCGGGTGGGGCCCCTGGGGATATTGCAGTTCGTAGCCGATGCGATAAAGATACTCACTAAGGAGGATATCACCCCCGCCAACGCTGACCGGGTGATCTTCAACCTGGCTCCCACCATGGTTGTTGTTCCCACCTTCATGGTCCTGGCCGTTATCCCCTTCGGTCGGGGGATGATAGCCGCCGATCTCAACATCGGCTTCCTCTACATCATGGCTGTCTCCTCCCTGACCACCATAGCCATCCTTCTGGCCGGCTGGGGCTCCCGGAACAAATATTCTCTATTGGGCGGTATGCGGGTGGTAGCCCAGATGATGAGTTACG
>DMLA01000172.1 GCA_003453555.1 Chloroflexota bacterium
TGGAGAAGGAAGGGTTGTTGATCAAGGTCGAAGATCATCTTCACGCGCCGGGGCGGTGTCAGCGCTGCCATATCATGATCGAGCCCCTCATCTCCGAGCAGTGGTTCATCAAGATAAAGCCTTTGGCCGAGCGAGCCTTGGATGTGGTGCGTAAGGGGCGGATCGAGATCATTCCCGAGCGGTTCACCAAGGTCTACTACAACTGGCTAGAGAATATCCGCGACTGGTGTATCTCCCGGCAACTCTGGTGGGGGCACCGCATCCCTGTCTGGTACTGCAACGATTGTCAAGAGGTTATCGCCTCTACCGATGAACCCCGCCAGTGCACGAGTTGCAAGGGGGCGAACCTTCGCCAGGACCCCGATATCCTGGACACTTGGTTCTCCTCGGCGCTATGGCCCTTCTCCACCTTGGGCTGGCCCGATGATACCGAGGATCTGCGCTATTTCTACCCCACGACGGTGATGGAGACAGCCTATGATATCCTCTTCTTCTGGGTGGCCCGGATGATCATGATGGGTTTGGAGTGCGGGGGCGATATCCCCTTCCATATCGTCTATCTGCATGGCTTAGTCAGGGATGAACATGGTGAGAAGATGAGCCGCTCCAAGGGCAATGTTATCGACCCCTTGGAGGTGATGGGCGAGTACGGCACCGACGCTTTGCGCTTCACCCTCATGACCGGCAGCACTCCGGGTAACGATATGAGACTCTCTATGCAGCAAGTGGAGGCTAGCCGCAACTTCGCCAACAAGATATGGAACGCCGCTCGCTTCGTGACCAGCAATCTATCTGAGGAGTACGACTTGCCCGAAGGCGATCCCTGGGAGCGTGACCTTACCCCGCCTGATCGTTGGATCCTCAGCCGGCATAACCGTCTCATAGGTGAGGTGAACCGCCTCATGGAAGGGTATCAGTTTGGCGAGGCAGGGCGTCAGATATACGAGTTCCTTTGGGGGGAGTATTGCGATTGGTACATCGAGGCCAGCAAGGTGGCCCTCTACGGCGATGACGAGAGGGCGAAGGAGAGGACGCGCCATGTCTTAGTCTACGTGCTAGAGCGCACTTTGCGGCTCTTGCATCCCTTCATGCCCTTCGTCACCGAAGAGATATGGCAACATCTTCCCCATGAGGGGGAGAGCATAATGGTCGCTCCTTGGCCGGAAGCGGGGCCGGTAGACGAGGAGGTGGAACAGGCTCAACAAAAGATCTGGGACCTCGTTCGGGCTATCCGCAACCGTAAGGCCGAGGAGAGATGGCCAGCAAGGGACAAGCCTTCTGCCTGGGCGCCTCCTGGTCCTCATGTTGACCTGCTGAAGCCTCAGAAGAATATCATCGAGCTATTGGCAGGGGTGCAACCTTTTGTGGTAGGCATTGAATCCTCATTCCCGGGTAACCCCATCATCTCAGGGGAGATTCCGGTCTATGTGGTTATGACCGTTCGACCCGAGAGGGAGGAAAGGAGGCTGACTAAGCAACTTCAGGAGGTTGAGCAGGAGATTGCGCGCTCTGAGCGGCTCTTGGGCAATGAAAACTTCGTGAAAAAGGCTCCTCGGGAGATAGTTGAGCGCGAGAGGGAGAAGCTTGCCAATCGCAAAAGGGAGCGTGATAGAATCAAAAAGGAGATTGATTGGCGCCGAGGGAAGGAGTTTGAAGAGTTTGTGAGGCTTGAGTGAGAGTTATCGCCGGAATAGCCAAGGGGAGACGGCTGAAATCTCTGCCCGGCTCTGCTACGCGCCCCATCACCGACCGGGTGAAGGAAGCCCTTTTCGATATCCTGGGGCCTAGGCTGGAGGGGGCCCACTTCCTCGATCTTTTCGCTGGCACGGGGAGCGTGGGCATAGAGGCCCTCAGTCGGGGAGCAGAAAGAGCCATCTTCGTGGATCAGGGTCGGAAGGCGGTTGAGTTGATAAGAGAGAACCTTGCTCTCACCGGCTTGACGGATAGAGCTCGAGTCATACGGCAGGATGTCTTTCGCTTTATCCGGAAGGGGGCAGTGACCCCCTTCGATATCGTATATCTAGCACCGCCCCAGTACCGAGGACTCTGGTCTGAGACCCTGCGGGCTTTGGACAGCCATCAGGAGATCCTGAAGCCAGAAGGGTTGATTATCGCCCAGATGCACCCCAAGGAATATCAGGAGTTGAGGCTTGAAACTTTGGGACTCCAAGAGCGTAGAAGATATGGGAGCACCTTGCTTTGCTTCTATTCGCTAAAAGAGCCAGGAGCCCCATTAGGTTAGGACTTTTTGCCCTTGAGTCCTCAACTGGGGTATAATGCCTTGCGCCCACTTGGGAGGAGAGAAGCGATGAGTAGAAAGGTCTCTATAGCGCTGATCCTTATCGTGTTCTTAGGTCTAGTTGGGGGTGTCCAGGCTCAGGACAAGGAGTACTATTGGAACCGGCTGGACGTGGATATCACCGTGCAGGGGAACTCCGATATCCTGGTTACCGAGACCTGGGAACTCACCTATACGGAAGGCAGGTTCCATTTCATCTATCGCAATGTCCCCACCGATCGCTTGGAGGATATAAGCCTGGTGAAGGTCTTGGTCGACGGCCAGAAGGCGGTGCCCGGTCGGGAGGCACCTTATACCTATGAGACCTATTACGATGGGGGCAACTACGTAATAAAGGTCTATTTTCCCTACACCCACGATTCTACCCATACCTATGTCCTCAGTTATCTAGTGCAAGGCGGCCTCCGTATCTACGAAGGGGGCGACCAACTTTGGTGGAAGGCGGTCTTCGCCGATCGGGATTTCGTAGTCCGCTCCTCGACGGTGACCGTCCATCTGCCGGAGGGGGTAGAAGAGGTACAGAAGGTGGCCGCTTACGGCTGGGACGCCTACACCGACATCCGTGACTCAAGGACGGTGATCTTCGTGGCCCAGGATATAAGCCCCGGACGGGAGTTGGAGGTGAGGGTGCAGTTCCCTCACGGCATCGTCGAGGCGAGCCCTCCCTCTTGGCAAGCAGCGGAGGATTTTAGGGCCTCGGTTCGCCCCTGGGCCACCTTGGGCTCTCTCTGCCTGGGCGTCTTCATACCGCTAGCCGTTTTCCTGGGGCTCTATATCCTCTGGTATACTAGGGGGCGGGATCGCCCCATCCGTATGCCCGCCGATTACCTTACCGAGCCACCCAGCGACCTTCCCGCCGGTGTGGTGGGTACCCTTCTGGATGAGCGGGCCGATATGAAGGACATCATAGCCACCATCGTGGATTTGGCGCGGCGAGGGGTCATACGCATGCAGGAGATCGAGGAGAGAGGCTTCTTGGGCATTGGCACTCACCGAGATTTCACCTTCGAGCGGACCGGCCAGGAGGAGAATCTAAGAGGATATGAGCGGACTCTCATTCGGAAGATTTTCGACCTCAGGAGCAGGAAGGACTTGTCCGATCTGAAGAATAAGTTCTACAAGGCCATCCCCACCCTGCAGGAACAGATGTACGAGGAAGTGGTGAAACTGGGTTTCTTCACCCAGAGCCCGCAACGGACGCGCAATATCTACACCGGCTTGGGTGTGGCGGGGATGGTCCTCTCCGGGGTTTTGGGCTTCTGTGTTATGGCCACTTTGAGCAACATCACGGGAGTGGTGATCTTGCCCTTTATCGGGTTGGGGCTAGCCTTCTTGGGTGTGGTGATCTTCGGGCGGTTCATGCCTCGCAAGACCGGTGAAGGGTCGATGGCTGCCGCGAA
>DMLA01000167.1:0-440 GCA_003453555.1 Chloroflexota bacterium
GGCGTGTTTCTTTGCCTAAGTGCAATCCGAAGCGCTGTCCGAGAGAGGGACGCTTCCCTCTTCACTCTGGAAAGAGAGGCCGCCACCTCCAGGGCCCGACGGCTTTTGGGACTCATGGTAGCCGTTCTTCTAGTGGCAGGGGCGACGGCCTTCGTAGATCTATCCCTTGTGCCGCGGATGGATCTCTCGCCACAGACCAGTGTTCGAACCCCTCTCCCCTTACCCACGCTCACCGATATCATACCACCGGCTACGCCCACACCTACTCCGGCCCAACCCTCCCCTACGCCTACTCGGCCGCCTCGCCCCACCCCGACCCCCGTGGAGACACCGAGTCCCAGCCCTACCCCTACCGTTTCCCTTCCTCCACCGACCTGTCCCAACCCTCGTGCACAGATCACCGCACCGAGGCCAGGGGCCCACTTGGAGGGGGTGGTGGA
>DMLA01000167.1:762-2154 GCA_003453555.1 Chloroflexota bacterium
ATATGGGGAACGGCCAATATAGACCAATTTCAATATTATAAGGTGGAGTATGGCGTTGGGGAGACTCCTCCGGGGTGGGTTGTGATAGACGACCTTAGGTATGAACGTGTTTCCGAGGAGGTGTTAGTTGTTTGGAACACGGTAGGTTTGACGCCTGGAACCTACACCCTTCGCTTGACGGTAGTGGATATCACGGGCAATTATCCAGAACCCCGGTGCACAGTCTCTGTGACATTGGAGTGAGAGATGAATATCAAGAGATTAGCGATCACTTTTGGAGGTATTCGTATAGTAGAGTGGAATCGGTAAACGTGGAGGTTCGAGTGTCAGAACGAGCACGGATGCGAGCCATCATCCACGGTCGAGTGCAAGGGGTCCTCTTCCGCGACTTCACCCGAACCTACGCTATGCGGTTGGCTCTGTTAGGCTACGTACGCAACCTTTGGGACGGGACGGTGGAGGTGGTAGCGGAGGGGGATAGGCAAGCATTAGAGGGCCTACTAAAACGACTCTACGTTGGGCCCTCGTCGGCTAGGGTGGAGAAGGTAGATCTGGAGTGGAGCGAGCCCAGCGGCGAATTCTCCTCCTTCGAGGTGCGATACCGGTGAGAAGAGATCCGCAGAAAGTCGCTTGGGCGATCCTTTTGGCTTCCTTCTTCGTCTTCTGCACTTTGGCGGTGAGCATCCCCCTCACTATCCGCTGGTGGATCATAAACGCCGAAGATTCTCATGAGACGCCCTTGGAGGTGATAAGCGGCACTGTCTTGGTGAGAGACAAAGGTTTCCCTCCCGACGTAGGAGTGACCAGCGAGGGAAAGGTCTCCGAGGGGAGCGTCATCCGTACCGATGCCAACTCCAAGGCGCTCTTAACCTTCTTCGACGATAGCAGCCTAACCATCTTTCCCGGCACCGAAATTCGATTGGTCAAGGTGCGCTCTCCCTCCTTCGATCTGAGCCCTCGACCCAATACCATAACTGTAGAGCAAAACGCAGGACGGATTAGGGTGGGCCCCGTGCTCCCTACTAGCCGCCCCACGGATTGGCAACTGAAGACCCCCCATAGCCAGATCTCCCTGAGCGAGGGGAGTTATTCGGTGATGGTGAGCAACGAGGCTTCCGAGATAGCGGTGCGAAGGGGTGAGGCTACCGTGGAAGCGGAAGGCCTGAGGACCAACCTGCCGCCTGGCAAAAGGGTGGTGGTGGCCCTGGGGGAGGGGCCTTCGGATCTTTTGCCCGCGGCGCGCAACTTGATCATTAACGGCGATTTCAGCCGTGGTCTCTCCGGGTGGCGCACTTACCCCATCTCAGCCCCGGAGGGGTTGGAACGAGGGGAGGCTGAACTCATTACCTTTGAGGGAAGACAAGTTCTGAGGCTCTACCGCCAGGGAGAGGA
>DMLA01000167.1:2535-4429 GCA_003453555.1 Chloroflexota bacterium
GACTACCTCTCCCTTCAACTCCGCTTAGATGTGAGGGTGAACTCCCACAGCCTAGGGGGTGGTGGCTATCTCAGTAGTGAATACCCGGTTATCGTGCGGATCGACTATGAGGATGAATATGGGAGCGCCGCCCATTGGTATCACGGCTTCTATTGCCAGAACGTCCACAATAACGACACCTTGAACGGGGAAGAGATACGATGTGGGGTCTGGTACCCCTACGAGGAGACCAATCTCCTGGAGATCCTCGAGCCTCCGCCCTTCTACATCAAATCCGTTCGGATCTACGCCTCCGGCTGGAACTACGAGAGCCTGGTGGCCGAAACAGGCCTCTTGGTGGAATAAGAAGTGGGGAAAAGGGTAAGCGGTATCCTCCCTCTCGGCCTCGCGCTGCTCTTTTTCTTCGCCCTCTCCCTATACCAGTTGCATCTGCCAGGCCTCCATTACGATGAGGCCCAGGAGGTGCTCCCGGCGATGCGACTCCTCCTGGGACAGCCCACGGAGCCCTTCCGTGGAGCCGCCATCCAGATGGCTGGTCGAGCCTTCCCCTTGATGATCTACGACTATCTGGGAACGGTGAACACCTATCTGGTCATCCCCTTCTTCGCTCTCCTGGGGATCGATGTTATCTCTTTGCGGCTCATGGCTGTTATCATAGGCGCTCTCACCATCGTCCTGGCCTATGGCGTAGCCCGAGAGATGTTCGATGAAAAGGTGGCCGCTCTATCAGCCCTCCTCTTGTCCGTCCACCCTTCTTTCATCTTCTGGAGCCGTCTAGGGGTTTACCTCACTTCGGTGATCAGCGCCCTCAGCATGGGCAGCCTTCTAGCCTTCCTGCACTGGTATCGCCAAAAGAAGGCTCGCTATCTCTATCTGGGCTCGCTGTTTTTGGGCTTGGGCCTCTTCGCTAAGTTCTCCTTCCTCTGGTTCCTGGCGGGCCTCCTCCTGGCTGGACTCCTAGTAACGGTATGGAAGAGGGCCCTCCCTGGCTTCCTCACTCCTGCCCAAGCAACGCTCTCTCTCCTCTTTTTGGCTCTGGGTTCTCTCCCCCTTATCCTCTTCAACCTCCAAACCAGGGGCACGGTGGAGATAATCCAGAAGTATCTATTCACCTCCTACTTGGGGGTGAACAACCTGGCTTTTGGGGCTAACTTTCTCACCCGCCTCCATCAGTTCACAGTCCTTCTAAAGGGTGGACAGTTCTGGTATCTGGGAGGGGTATGGGCCAATAGTTTCTATCCGCCCCTATTCTTCCTGACCCTTCTCAGTGCTATCCTTCTCTTCTTCAAAGAGCGGGAATGGGTACCAAAGATCGCTTTCTTAGGCACGATATTGGTCACTATGTTGCCCCTCAGCGCCTTCACTCCCACTGGCCTGAAACTGGCTCATTACGTGATCTTTTTACCCCTGCCCCAGATTCTTCTGGCCGCCTCTCTAGGTCTCTGGATGCGTCAGGAGCCGAGACGCCTCTTCCTCCCGGCAGCCCTTCTTGTGGCTACAGTTCTCTTCTTTTCCGACCTGCGGGTGGATATCGGCTATCACCGCGCCTTAACGCGCACCGGAGGGTTCGATGGCTTCACCGAGGCGGTATACCAATTAGCCCCCTACTTAGAGGAAGAGGGAGCACCTACCGTGGCCATGGACTGGGGGATTAGAAACAACGTCTTATTTCTCACCCAGGGAAGGGTCGATCCTGACGAGGTCTTTGGCTTCGAGAGCCTGGAAGAGCCAGATGTAGGCTTCCGGGAACGGTTGCTTCCCCATCTGGCCGACCCTCGGACCATATACATCTTTCACAGCCCGGAGGAGACCGTCTTCGAGCGGTGGGCCCCTTTCGAAGCCCTTGTGGCCGAGGGGGGCAAAGGGATACGAGTGGAGAAAGCCTTTACGGATC
>DMLA01000165.1:0-633 GCA_003453555.1 Chloroflexota bacterium
CCTCTAGACTGCCTTCGCCTCATCCCAGAGCAGCATTTCACCAAGCCGCCGCCACGGTATAATGAAGCCACCTTGGTCAAGGCCCTGGAGGAGTATGGGATCGGCCGGCCCAGCACCTACGCCCCTATCATCTCTACTATCCAGGCCCGGGGGTATGTGGAGCGGGTGGATAGACGGTTGGGGCCCACAGAATTGGGCACCTTGGTCTGCGATCTCTTGATAAAGCATTTCCCGGACATTATGGATGTGGGCTTTACCGCTCAGATGGAAGAGGAACTCGATCTCATAGCCTCCGGAGAGAAAGGGAGGGTGCCCGTTCTTCGGGAGTTTTATCAACCCCTTGAAAAAGCGTTAGAGCGGGCTGAAGAGGAGATGGAGAAGGTCGAAGACGAGCCCACAGGCGAACTCTGCGAGGAATGCGGCAGTCCCCTGGTCTTCAAGTTCGGCCGGTACGGGAAATTCATAGCCTGCAGCAACTACCCCAACTGCAAGAACACGAAACCATTAACGATCGGGGTCTTGTGCCCCCGTTGTGGGGGAGAGCTGGTGGAGAGGCGGTCTAGGAAGGGGCGGCGTTTCTACGGCTGTACCAACTATCCGGAGTGCGATTTCGCCGTGGGGCGGAGGCCTCTT
>DMLA01000165.1:963-9372 GCA_003453555.1 Chloroflexota bacterium
CTCAACCCTGCCCCCAGTGCGGTGGTCTTTTAACCGCCTCGCGGAAGTTCGCTCAATGCATCGAGTGCGGGACTAAGGTGCCCAGGAAAGAACTGAAAGCCTCTGAATTTGAGGCCGCGAGAGAAGGGCTCAAGAGTGAGGGTAGGGAGTGAGGAGAAAAGGGGGAGGCTATCGCATCCCCAAGAGCAGACGGAGGCCCAGATCGAAACCCTGGAACCAACGGGGCCGCAGACCCCCTCGTAGGCGAAAGGGTCGCAGGTAGGGACGGTGGAAGAGTACCTGGATCGATTCATCACCTATCTTGTGGTCGAGCGGAACGCTTCTCCCTACACGGCTCGGAACTACCGCCGGGAGGTGGGCGAGTTCCTCCGCTTCCTAAAGGGGGAGGGGGTTTCGTCCCTGCAAGAGGTAGATCGCCAACGTCTTTCTCGCTACCTCCTCTGGCTGAGGGCCAAGGGGTACGTCAAGGCTAGTGTGAGGCGGCGGATATCGGAGTTACGCTCTTTCTTCAGATATTTGGTGGGCCAAAGAATCCTAGAATCGAACCCCATGGAAGCCATCTCCGCTCCCAAGGTGCCCCAACGTCTTCCTCGCTACCTGAAGCCAGAGGAGATAGGGGCTATCATGCTGGCTCCGGATACCTCTCAGCCCCTAGGGCAGAGGGATCGAGCCATGCTGGAGATCCTCTATGCCACCGGCGTCCGAGTGAGCGAGTTGGCGGGGTTGGATCTGGCGAGCCTGGACAGGGCTAAAGGCGAGATGAGGGTGAGGGGCAAGGGGGGCAAGGAGCGGATAGTGCTTCTAGGGCGGCCGGCGCGGGGTGCTTTGGACCTCTATCTCAAAGAGGGACGTCCGAAATTGTTGAAAGGAAAACGAACGAGCGCTCTCTTTCTCAATCGCTCTGGAGAGCGCCTATCGGTCCGCGGTGTGCAGTCAATGCTGGATCGCTGCGCTAGGAAAGCGGGCTTGAAGTGGGTGACACCGCACCTTCTGCGCCACACCTTCGCCACCCATATGTTGGGCGGGGGGGCGGACTTAAGGGTGGTGCAGGAGCTCTTGGGCCATACGAGTCTATCGAGCACTCAGGTTTATACCCATGTGAGCCAGAGGAGGGCGCGGGAGGTCTATATGAACTCTCACCCTTTGGCTCGTGAGGGCGAAGCGGAGGGGGATGAATAGAAGGGCCAGGGTAGAGAAGTTGCGCCGGATGCTGAATGAGCAGGGCCTGGACGGCATCCTCATAACCCAGCCTCGGAATAGCCTCTATTTGAGCGGCTTTGGACCATCGGTGCAGCCCGATGAGATAGCGGGCGCGCTGCTCATAACGGAAGATGATTCTATCTTGATGACCAGTTTCATCTATCTGGAGCAGGCGGAGAGAGAAGCCCCTGCATTTCGGCTCTTCAAGGTGGAAAGGGGCGATGAAGGGATGGTCAAGGCGCTCTCAGGTCTCTTGGAAGAGATGGGAGCGAAGCGGGTGGGGTTCGAGGCTGAACATCTGACCTTCGCTCGATACCAAAAGTGGGCGAGCATAGCGGCCGAGTTGGTGGCCACGAGCGGTTTGGTAGAGGAGATACGGGCCATCAAGGACCAGGAGGAGATCGAGGCCATAAGAAGGGCTGTGGCCCTGGCTGACGAGACCTCTGCGCACCTCCGTGAATACATCCGGCCGGGTCTCACCGAGCGGGAGGTGGTTTGGGAGGCGGAGGTCTACATGCGGCAACGGGGGGCGGAGAAGATAGCCTTCGATCTCATAGTAGCCGGCGGGCCCAACGGAGCCCTGCCCCATGCTACGACCACGGAGCGGGCCCTTAGGGAAGGCGAGCCGATAGTGATAGACATCGGCGCCCGGGTGGAAAGTTACCATTCTGATCTGACGCGCACTATCTATCTCGGTGAGCCAGACGCCAAGTTTCAAGAGGTCTACACTCTGGTGAGAAGGGCCCAAGAGAGCGCTCTAGGGGGCATCCGAGCGGGGATGAAAGGTAAGGAGGCGGATGGTCTGGCTCGGCAGGTGATCGAAGAGGCGGGCTATGGGGAATATTTCGGCCACGGCCTGGGTCATGGCGTGGGCCTGGCCGTACATGAGAAGCCTAGAGTGACTCAAACATCGGAGGAGGAACTCCAACCGGGCATGACCCTCACGGTGGAACCGGGCATCTATATCCCCGGTTGGGGAGGGGTCCGCATCGAGGATCTGGTTGTTATTGGAGAAGAGGGGGTAGAGGTTCTCAGCAAGGCCTCCAAGGAACCGACGCTCCTCTCCCCCGGGATCCTGTAGGGATAGCCATCGCTAGGGAAGGAGGGCGGAGAGATGGAGTATATCGATCGCATCGGAAGGGCGAACCTCATCAAGGGGGTGGTTGTCTTCCTCGTCGGGTTGGCTATCGGTTTAATCATCGGTTGGGGCCTATGGCCGGTGCAATATTACGACACGGACCCCCAGGACCTCCGCCGTAGCCATAAGGAGGCGTGGGTCTTGATGGTCGCCGATTCCTATAGCCTCAATCAAGACGACGAGGCGGCTCAAGAACGGCTACAGGGCTTTGAGGAGAGCGAGGTGGGGGAGATCATCTCCTCTCTCATCGTTGGCGCGGAAGAAGAGGGCGATCTCCCAGCGGCACAAAGGCTGCGAGATCTGGCTGGAGCCGCGGGTATAACCCTGCCCGGGGCTCTGCCAGAGGCTACTCCCACGCCCGCACCAGTAGCCCGTGGTCCTTCTATCCTCCGTTCTTTAGGCATAGTCTTGGTTCTCTTCCTCCTTGTGGCCCTAGTGGTAGTGGGTGGAGGAGTGGCGTTGGCCCATTGGAGGGAACGGCGAGAGAGGGCTCCTCTGCGCCCCGCGCCTAAAGAGGAGTTGATAAGTTGGGAGGTGCCAGAGGAAGCCCCTCTGGGGCAGTTCGTGACCACCTATACCTTGGGGGATGACGGCTACGATACCTCTTTCAACATCGAGACCCCTGCTGGCGAGTTCTATGGAGCCTGTGGAGTGGGCTTCTCGGAGGTGATAGGCGAAGGGGCTCCGGATAAGATCACCGCTTTCGAGGTTTGGCTCTTCGACAAGACCGACGCCAGCAACGTGCAAACGGTCACCAAGGTGCTGATGAGCGAGCACGCCTATGGCGATGAGGCACTGCGAGAGAAGATGAATGATAGAGGAGAGGCGGTCTTGGTGGAGAGGGGAAAGACCATCACCATCGAGGCCGTGGGTTTGCAACTGAGGGCCCAGATAGTGGACTTCGCCTACGGGGTGAGCCCCGATTTGCCTCCTAATAGTTTCTTTGAAAGGTTGACCACCGAGTTGACCCCTCGTATGAGGCAAGAAGCCTGAGGATCCCTTCTCAGATTGCGAGGTCGAGGCCACAGATTAGTACCAAAGTCAGGCTTGACTCGATGAGTTCCCTGTGGTAATCTGCGAAACGCAGGAGATGGGAGGCGGATCTGTTTGCCGCTTCTGCATGAGGAGCCGAGCCGAAAGGGTTCGGCTCCTCGCCATTTTGCTGGATACGAAAGGCAACTAGGCGGGCCTTCGCGTTACCGATGTCTCTTCCAGGATAGGATGGAAGGGGCACATTCTGTCTGAAATACGGCCCTTGGGCGACTTGCTAAAAGAACGAAGGTAGGGTTAAATCTACCTGTTTTGTCATCAAACTGTATAGAGGTGAAGGAGCGTGAAACTTATCGCCTTATTGGCGGCCTTAGTCATAGCCACTGCCTCGGGGAACGAGAGTTGTCAGCCCATCGCTTGGGGCAAGATCACTTACTACGACTGCAGTTCCCACTGTGGCAAGATAACCAGGTCAGGAGAGCCATACGACCCCGCATCGTTCACCATCGCCGTGGACGATGATCTGTGGGAAGAGTGGGCTGGGGAATTGGTTCGCGTTACCAACCTAGAGACAGGGAACGCTCTCATCCTACGGGTCAACGATACGGGCTACCTCAGTGAAAATGGGGTTGCCGGTGACCTACCGGAGAGCGTTTGGTCTCTGATATCGGGGAGGCCCCTCTCGGAAGGCGTCTTCCAGGGGCTGATAGAGAGATTTGACCAAGGGTAAAAGTCGCTATTCGCCCTCGTTATCGAGAGGAGGCCAGCAAGAGATCACAACCTGGCCTACACCTGCTCATGGGGGTCGAAGGGTTTCTAACTTCTTACATCAGACGAAAAGGGCCCTCCCCCTTTGGAGGACCTTCTCTGTAGAGGTACCACGACTTACCGGATCTCCATCGACTCCGCTACTCGAAGCAATTCTTCCATGGGATACTCACCGTATACGGCGATGAGTAGATGCCCCGCTTTCCAGCCCACACTTCCAGGATAGTGATGAATCTCGCCACCATAGAGCACCTGGTCGCCGGGATCCTTCCCTATCCCTTCGATACCGTTGACCTTGATCAGGCGAAATGGCGAATTCGGCTCGTCCACTAAGCCCTTCCAATCTGGCACTATCGGTTCTGATTCTAAGGCGAAGGTGATCCAGATACCGTTGGAGTAGACGAGGGCAGCATGTCTTTGCTCAGGGGGATACCTGGTCTGGCCGGCCCAAACCTCGCTCAGCACTCCGCCATCGGGCATATAGTTGGGCAGAGGGACGCTGAAGGGCACGCGGGCTTGCATCTCCTCCAGGCTACTCACTCGTTCCCCAAAGATAGGTTCCCCAGTCGACGGACGAAACCCCCCTATCTGACTAGTTGGGGGAGGCGCTTCAGAACTGTACCTCTGTGTGCCGACGATATAAATCGTAATGACCAACCCCAGGATTGCCAGCCCGACGAGAGCCCAGAGGGGAAGCCGCCTAATAAGCACTTTTGCCCTCAAAAACACCTCGCTGATACAAAAAGGATGCCATAAAAAGTATACCATAAACCTGCTCATAGGGGTCGAAGGGTTTATACTGCCAGGAGCTACCTTCCTCATCCTCTGTCCCTGGCCTGTCACGCGCCCCTCTCCTGCCACGTGCCAGGGCAGGCAGGATAGGCTGACAGCGCTGGAAAATATCGACCGGACTGAGACGAGATTTGGCTAATTCCGCAGATCGCCCCTTATGAGTGAGTGTGGGACGAGCTTTCCTATCTACTTTCAACCATTGACTGAACCCCACTAGAGAAGTACAATGGAAATGGGAAATGTTTCGTCCGAGGAGCCCATATGGCCTCGAGAATTAAGCAGGTAGTCAAGCGAACGGGTGCTATTGTCCCCTTCAACCGCGAGCGCATCACCAACGCTATCTATCGGGCGGCGGTGGCGGTGGGCGGCCGCGACCGGTCGATCGCAGAAGGTCTGACTGACCAGGTTATCGCTGTTCTCGAAGAGAACACGCCACCAGGACATATCCCCACCGTGGAGGAGATCCAAGATATCGTCGAGAAGGTATTGATCGAGAACGGCCACGCGAAGGTCGCTAAGGCCTACATTTTGTATCGCTACGAACAGAGCCGCCGGCGGCGAAAGAAGATCGCAAAGTCGGACCGTGACTCCGGCAACATCCCCTACCGCAAGATCTGGGAGGTCCTTTCTTGGGCGGTCGATCACGGTGTCAACACGGTTGAAGGCCTAAACGCGCGAATCGCCCTGGGAGAGTTCCCGGAAATCGTGCGGGAATCCGACAGCGCTTATGAGGAGGACCTGGCGACGGCGGCAGAGATGATTAAGGAACGTGGGAACGATCTAAAGATGGTTATCATCGCCGGGCCTTCCTGCTCCGGCAAGACTACCACAACGGCGAAGCTCAGTGACCAGTTACGGAAGATGGGCCTCAGCCTCATCGCGCTCAACGTCGACAACTACTTCTTCGATCTGGAATTCCATCCGAAGGATGAGTTTGGTGACTACGACTTCGAGACGCCGCAGGCCCTCGACCTGGAACTTATCAATGACCACCTGGTGCGTTTGATCGCTGGGGAAGAGGTTCGAGTTCCCCGTTACGACTTCAAAACGGGCAAGCGATGCGATAACGCAACTCCGATGCGGATCGGGCCGAAGGAAATCATCCTCATCGACAGCCTGCATGGTCTTTTCCCCGACATGACCCAGGGCGTGGCCGACGAACGCAGGTTCAAACTGTACATCGAGACGTTGCTTCAGATGAAAGGGCCTGATGGGAAGTTCGTTCGCTGGACCGACCTGCGACTGATGCGCCGCATGGAAAGGGACGCCACCTACCGGGCTTACGATCGCCGGCAGACGCTGGAACATTGGCACTATGTCCGCAGCAGCGAACTTCGCCACATCATCCCCCAAATCAACACCGCTGACTACATCGTCAACGGTGCCCTGCCCTATGAGTTGCCCATAATGAGGGCCAGGCTGATCGCTTACTTCGAGAAGTGGGTGGAAGAGTATAAGGACGACCCGCTGCGAGTGGACGTCTTCCTTCGGGCTGAGCGTGTGTATAACCTCTTGAGTTCCGTTGCCCCGGTCGAGGATGACTCGGCTATCCCGCCCACCTCGCTCTTGCGGGAGTTCATCGGCGGCAGTTGCTACGAATATTAGTCGCCGGCTTCGAGAACCTCTCTGGTGAACATTAGCATTCTATTAACAGGTAGTTCAGTTTGAAATATGGTATAAGAAGTCGGCTGACGAGGTAGCGTTCAGATGGGTGGGCTAAAGATATTCGAAATAAAGAACGGCCGTCTCCCCGAGGGCGTTACGGGCAAGGACATCACTGGGCCGATTGTGTTGATGAAAGATGGAGAACTTCCGCCAGGCGTCACCGAAGCTGATCTTGAGATCATCGGAGCTACAGTATTATCGCTTGAGGGGGATGAGAGCCCACCCATCTTCATAGGCGAGTCCGATAGGCTAAGGCTTATTGAGCCGGGCCTTTTCTCTTCAGAGATAACGGATGCGTTTCTGCTGGAGAAGGGAATTGTGGTGGTGGATGACAGCGTGCTGGAGAGAAGTACAGAGCACGTTGAGAGGGAAATCCGGGAGGCTGCGAAAGAGTTGACCGGGAAGGACATCAAGGAACAGTTATCTTGGGTCACCAGAAGGATAGGGCAGTTGGAACAGATATTGTTGCACTTTAGAAGGATGCGAGACGAGTTAGAGAGACTCTTAGAAGAACGGCAAGAATAGACCCTATTTCTCTGCTGTGTGAGGAGAACTGGGGTGGCACGCATTGGTGGGGCCTCAAATACGCAGATTACTCGCGCAATTGGTACTTTTGGACAAGCATGTCTCAAGATATGTGGGACCCGCCTTACGTCTACTAAAGGTCTCGAATAGCGAGTTTTGGGTATTCCGGTAGTGAATTGTGGTTTTCTTGAAATAAACAAGTTGCTGACGGGGGACAATGAAAGCAAAGTGGTTAGTAACAATTATGGCTGCTGTCCTTCTGGGCGGGCTAGCCCTGTTGTCTGCTGGCCCAGCCTCTCTAATCCCTGTAGACCAAAGATCAACTACACAATTCAGCCCAACAGAAGGAACATGGTACTTTACGCCGTTGGAGTCTCCCATTGTCGGTGAGCAAGTCGGGCTTGCAGAGGCCCAGGTTAGAGTGCCTTTTCAGGCTCCGTTGCCCAGTTACGTTCCAAATTCGGCGGCTTTGACCGAGGTTTGGGCTTCACCTAAAGATGTCAAGCCCTCCATGCGCTCTTTGGCCTTTGTTTACTCCAATGGGCTCACGATCATTATTCACCAAGAGGATGAGGCTACTAATTGGGAGGCTCTTGCAACTCCGCCCTTTACACTAATCAATATTAATGGCCATGCCGGAGTGGGCAAGGACCCTGGCAAGGAAGAGGTAATGGGCGAATGGTACGACTACCCAGGGAGCGTAAGTTGGCAGGTTGGGCGCCTTCAGATATCGGTCTACAGCCAGCATCATTCTATGGAGGAGTTAATTCGGGTGGCGGAGTCGATGGAGATCAGGTAGGAAGTGATAACCTCTACTGAGAAGGCCCTCCCATTTGGAGGGCCTTTTTCGTTACGCTTAACTTGTGATCGGCTGAAAGAGATGATTCTGACAGTAGATGGATAGTTGCCGTATCAATCGTATGCCTTGCGAAGAGCAGGTAAGAGGGGTATCCTTCCCAAAGCAAGGCCTGACTATCTACGGATGTGTGATGAGAATATGGAGAATCCCACCGATGAGGAGATAAGGGAGATACTGAAGAGGGCCAAGAATATCGCCGTGGTGGGGCTGTCGGAAAAGCCAGGGTTTATCCTGGCTGGGGTAGGCCAGGGCGGGATAGCCATCGGGTGGCGGCCCATCTCAAGAGGCGGGGCTCACTGTGTGATGGATAGGTGCATAATGCAGGAGCATAAGAGGCTCTTGGCCGAGGTTGGTCGATGAAGATAACAAAGCCCTTGGTGGAAGGGGTTTTCCTCTCCCGCGATAACCGGTTTCGGGCCAGCGTCCGAGTCGGGGGTCGGGTTGTGGCCGCTCATGTGCCCAATTCCGGGAG
>DMLA01000157.1 GCA_003453555.1 Chloroflexota bacterium
TGCCTCGCACAATTACCACATCCCCACGCTTGAGATCACGGCTTGTTAACTGCCAGCCCTCAGGGGCAGTAATCTGTCGGATCTGCTCCCATACTACATACCACTCCTCACCGGATTCCGTTCGAATCGTTAGAACTCTGGCACTATACGCATTGTCGAACACGGTGCCCTCGATTTGTAACGTTTCCTCAGACGTTGTTGGCGTGGCCACCGGCCTACAACTAATCAATGCCAGCGAGAGGGCCAAGACGGCCGTTAAGCTGGCGAAAATCCACTTGCGCATCCTTCTTCCTACTCGATTTTTCTGATAGTCCTAAAAAGATTATACGCTAGAGAGGGGCCTTTGTAAAGGCCCCCTCCACGCTGCTTTGGTAACCTTCCTTACTGGTGGTGTTGCCCCGCCAGCTGCTGCGGAGGTAGGCCGCTCACCCCGGCGGCCACCGCATGGGCCGCCCCCCTAGAAGATGAAAATGGAGGTGGTCTATCGACTGCCCGGCGTCCGGCCCGCAGTTTATCACTAACCGATAGCCTCTGGGGGCGATCCCTTCCGCCTGGGCCAAATCGTTGGCCACGCAAACCGCTTTCCAGATGAGGCGAGCGTGCTCGGCACAGACAGAGGCCACGTTGGGGATATGCTCGTTGGGCACGATTAATATATGGGTAGGGGCCTGGGGGTGCTTGTCCCGAAAGGCGGTGATCGCCTCATCCTGATAGACGATCTCGCCAGCCGCCTCCCCAGCCACAATAGCACAGAACTCACACTCCATCTTTTCCCTCCGACATGAAAGACCTCACCGGGCTTACAACTTATACCCGATTTTCCGCAGGAACCCCTTCCTCTCCTCCACATCCTCGGGGGTCTCTACCCCCGCCGACCGCTCGCCGTCTATGACCCCCAATATCCCCCGCCCCTGCTCCGTCTCCACTACCACCACCTGGACGTTATTAGCCGTGGCACAGAAGATAGTGCACACTTCTGGCACCCTCTTTATGGCATTCAACACATTGATGGGATAGGCCTCCCGCATGAGGACTATAAAAACGTGGCCCGCGGCCAGAGCCAGGGCGTTCTTTTGCGCTAACTCGACCAACTCTTCATCGTTCCCACTAGCCCGCACCAGGCAAGGCCCCGACGATTCGCAGAAAGCCAGGCCAAACTTCACCCCAGGAACGGAGTTGACCATCGCCTCGTGGATATCCTCCACCGTCTTGATGAAGTGAGATTGCCCCAGGATGAAGTTCACCTCGGCAGGCTTCTCCAACTCCACCAGCGAAAGTTCCATCTTCGCAGCCATGATCGCCCTCCTTCTTAAGGCTTCAGTTTGAGCCCCTCCTTGCGAAATATATCCGAGGCGATGACGAACCTTTGTATCTCGTTCGTGCCCTCATAGATGCGGGTGATGCGGGCATCCCGGTACATCCTCTCGATGGGGAGGTCTCGCACGTAGCCCGCCCCTCCGTGGATCCCCACCGCCTTATTGGTGGCCCGATACGCCACCTCGGAGGCGAAGAGTTTGGTCATAGCCGCCTCTCGCCGGAAGGGCTGGTCCTGATCTGCCATCCAGGCGGTGTGGTAAACGAGGAAGCGGAGGGCCTCGATCTCGGTGGCCATGTCAGCGATCACCCATTGGATGGCCTGCTTCTCCGCGATGGGGCCCCCAAACTGCTCTCGGGTCTGAGCGAACTCAATGCTTGCTTCTAGCGCCCCCTCCGCCGCTCCCAAGGAGATGGCCCCTATCCCCAACCTCCCATAGTCCAAAGTCTGGAGGGCTATAGCCAGCCCTTTCCCTTCCTCTCCACCTAGGATGTTCTCCTCAGGCACCGGACAATCATCAAAGAACAACTGGTTAGTAGGGCAGCCCCGTATCCCCATCTTCCTCTCCCGGCGACCCACCTTGAAGCCCGGCATCCCCCTCTCCACTATGAAGGCGGTGATGCCCCGTGCTCCGGCCTCCGGGTCCGTCTTAGCGAAGACGGTAAATATATCGGCTATCTCGGCGTTGGTGATCCAGATTTTGCTACCCCGCAGGAGATAATGTCCATCCTTCTTCACCGCCATGGTCTCCACCTTGGCCGCATCGGAGCCTGCCCCCGGTTCCGTTAGGCAGAAGGAGCCGATCTTCTCTCCTCTAGCCAAAGGGGTCAGGTATTCCTTCTTCTGCTCTTCGGTGCCCCCCAGATAGATAACGTTGGCCGCCACACCGGTATGAACAGCCACGATACTGGCCGTGGCTAGGCAGACCTTGCCCAACTCCTCCAAGAGCAGGCAGTGGCCCAGAAGTCCAACCCCCGCCCCCCCATACTCCGGGGGAAAAGGCAAGCCCAAAAGTTCCATCTCCGCCATCTTCCGGAGGGTTTCGATAGGGGTCCTCTCTTCCCGGTCGATGGCGTCGGCCAAGGGCTTCACCTCATTCTGAGCGAAATCCCGGAAGAGTTCTTGGAACATCTGCTCTTCTTCATTGAGGGCAAAATCCATAGGACACCTCCTACTCCAACCCTATGCCCAGACACCGGCTTAGAAGCCGAATTCATTCGCGCGCCATAATGCCAGCCCTGCCTTCCGCTTCTGATCTCGGATGTAGGCGATAACTGTGGACAAACTTTACATACCGGTAGCCTCTCGTCCAGAATCTGAGACCAGGAAAGCGTTGGAAGATCCTTCTAGCAGTGGCGCCTTTCAGACAGACCTAGCATGAATTCTAAGGCTAAGCCCATTTTTTCGTGCGCACTCTATAAAAGCAATGCGCACCTACTCGCAATCAACTACCGGTCCACGAACTTGGGCTGTCGCTTCTCCAAGAAGGCGGTGATTCCCTCCTTCATATCCTCGGTGCCCACCAGGCTGGCGAACTTATCGGCTTCGATCTCCAGCCCCTCCTCCAGGGTAGTCTCCATCCCTTCATTGACCGCTTCCAGGGCCGCGGCGATGGCCAACTTGCCCAAGGAGGCGATCTTCTTAGCCAAGCCCATGGCCGTGCGAACCACCTCCCCAGCGGGGACCGCCTTGTTCACCAGGCCGATATTGGCCGCCTCGGCCCCCGAGATCCTGGCCCCGGTGACGATCAACTCCAAAGCCCTCCCCTTGCCCACGATGCGAGGGAGGCGCTGGGTCCCCCCAAAGCCAGGGATGATCCCCAGGCTGATCTCTGGCTGCCCCAACTGCGCCCGGTTGTTGCAGATGCGCATGTGACAGGCCATGGCCAACTCCAGGCCACCTCCTAAGGCGTAGCCGTTGATGGCAGCGATGATCGGCTTCTCGGCGCTCTCGATCTTGCTCATAAGAACATGCCCCATCTTCACCAGCCCCCGAGCCTCGTCAGGGCTCTTGATGCTCGCGATCTGGTTGATATCGGCTCCGGCGATGAAGGCGTACTGGCCACCTCCGGTGATGACGATAGCCTTGACCTCATCGTTGGTCAGGAGTTCATCTAAGGCATCGTTCAACTCGATCACCGTGGCGGTGTTGAGGACGTTCATAGGCGGGTAGTCCAAGGTGAGGAGGGCCACCCGGTCCTCAATGGAGATTTTCACATACTGTCTTTCAGCCATATTTTGTCCTTTCTATGGTTTGCTGAACGCTACTGTGTTTCCTTCCCGTTCTGTAACATCGCTTCTATCCTGGCTAGCCGGTCCAAGATGCATCTCATGGACAAGAAAGCGTAGACCACGCCTGCGACCATCAGCCCTCAGGGGAAGAAAGGGAGCTAAACCCGCCCTTCCCACCGCGGCACCATCTCTGATCGTTTCGCCTCAGCCCGCGTGCTCCAGGAAACCCCGCCCTGTCTGGACCCCCAGGTGATTCGCCTTCACCTTGAGGCGCAGGAGCCGAGCCGGCCGGAACCTTTCCCCAAATTGAGCCTCGAACTCCTCTAACTGAGCCAAGGCCTTATCCAGCCCCATCTCATCGGCGATGGCCAAGGGGCCCATGGGGGTAGTCCCCTTCTTCATCCCCGTGCCGGCCATCATGGCCATATCGATATCCGTAGGGGAGGCGATGTTCTCCTGAAGGCAGAAGGCCGCCTCATTAATGAGGGGCAAAAAACACCTCTCCACACTGAAAGGAGTCCCTTTTATCCCCGTCTCCTCCTGGATCTGGGCGATCATCTCCTTCACCGGCTCGTCGGTCTCGGTCCCGTAGCCGTAGAAGCCGGCGCTCGCCTTCTCCCCGAAGCGCCCTGCCCCATATAGCCTCTCGAACAGCGCGGCGGGCTTCATCCTCTCACCATATTCCGAGTAGAGGTACTTACCCACATCATAGCAGATGTCCAGCCCCAGCATATCCATCAGGGTGAAGGGGCCCATGGGCATCCCGAACTCGACGATGGCCTCGTCTATCTCTGTGGCTGTTGCTGCTCCCTCCTGAAGGCAATAGGTAGCCTCATTGAGGTAAGGCATGAGAAGGCGGTTGACCAGGAAACCGGGGCACTCCTGGACAACGACGGGGATCTTGCGCAACGACTCGGCGAACGCCACCACGCTGTCTACGGTGTCCTGGTCGGTGTCCAGGCCGGGGATCACCTCCACCAGCTTCATCACGTGGGCGGGGTTGAAGAAGTGCATCCCGATCACCTTCTCCGGCCGCTTGGTGGCCGCGCCCATCTCGGAGATGGAAAGGGCTGAAGTATTGGAAGCGAATATCGTTCCCTCTGGGCAGACCTCCTCCAACTCCTGAAAGACCCGTTTTTTGAGTTCGATATCCTCGGGCACAGCCTCGATGACGATATCCACATCGGAGAAGGGGTCATAAGAGGTGGTCCCCTCCACCAGGCCCAGTTTCTCCGCCATAGTAGTGGAACTCATCTTCCCCTTATCCACCCGGCGTTGATAGATGGCCCTTATCTTCTCCAAGCCCCGATCCACCAACTCTTGATCGATGTCTTTCAGCACCACTGGCAAGCCGGAATAGGTTATCACCTGGGCGATCTCCGCCCCCATCGCACCGGCGCCCAAGACGCCTGCTTTGAAGATATACATTGTAACCTCCTCGATTATTTTCAGCGGCACTACAGCGTAAGCCGCTCTACCTCCCTCGTCTCCGTCACCACCCTCGTCATGCCGGTGATCTGTAGGAGGGGAAAGATCATCGCTAGGATCAAGCCCGGAATCCAGGAGAGAAGACCGAGGATGGTCTGGAGGATCATGAATGTGCCAATGGCCACGGCCACCGGTATCAGTCGTTCATAAGGCTCTATCATCTCCTCTAACGGCCCCATCCACATCTCCTCAAACCCCTCTTCCATCTCCGCCAAAGCCCTTTCCCTCTCCTGAGGCGTGAGATCGGTTTGCGCTTCGATGGCCTCCCGCATAGGTATTACGGTCATCTTAGTCATCATCTCTTTGAAAGCGAGGGGAAAGGTGAAGCCTTCCTTCTCAATATGAGCCGCGTAGCCCAGGCATAGGCTTCCGCTGGCTACCAAAGCGAGCACCAGGAACAAAAGGGAGAGACCCCGGGAGACCGGCTCCACCGAGAACCTCAAGCGGTCGTTCAGTTCCCCAGCCACACCTCTAGTATAGAGCAAGGAGGCGACGAAGTAGAGCAACCCAAATAAGGCTGGGCCTATCCCCACCTGCCAACCAAGAACCATCGCCAAGGCGGAGAGGACGAAAGCCACCACCGCCACCCAAAGGGGTCGCAAAAGGGCGGCCACTAGACCTGCGGTCACGGCCACTACCCCAATAGCCAGAAGTAGCCATAAACCCAGTTCCAGGATCTCCCTTCCCGGCCGGAAGAAAAGGGTATAGGCCTGACCAACCCTGCCACACCAGAGGCCGAAAAACCAACTAGCAGCGATGAGCAAGATGGCGAGGAATATGATCTTCACTATCCTTCCCCAGGGCACCTCTCGACTCGCTTCAACGCCCATAGCTCACCCCTTTCGTTGTCAACACACAACGCTATCAGCGCTCTTCTCTGGCTACTTCCGCTCGATGATCAGCGTCCCTCCCTGTCCTCCGCCCACACAGGCGGTGGCCAGGCCCAGTTCCAGATCCCGCTTTATCATCTCATTGAGCAGAGTGATGGTGATCCTGGCCCCGGTGCAGCCCACAGGGTGGCCCAGGGCGATGGCCCCGCCGTTGACGTTCACCTTCTCCCAATCCCAGCCGTGCTTATCCATCTCCTTGGCCACGGCCAGGACCTGAGCGGCGAAGGCCTCATTCAGTTCGATGAGGTTGATATCTTTCAACTTCAACCCCGCCTTCTCCAACGCCTTGGGGATAGATTTGGTGGGACCGATCCCCATGATATGAGGAGGCACCCCAGCGTAGGCGTATCCCCGGATGTAGGCCAGAGGCTCCATCCCCAACTCCTTCGCCTTCTCCTCAGTCATCACTATCAAGGCGGCAGCCCCATCGGAGAGGGGACAGGCGTTGGCCGGGGTCACGGTACCGTTCTCCTTGAAGACCGTGGGATAGAGGGACGCCTTCTGCACCGTGAGGCCAGGGTTGATGCACTCATCCTCGGAGACGATATCTGGAGGCACCTTCTGGCCGGCCACTCTCTTCTCCACCGTCACCGGCACGATCTCGTCCTTGAACTTCCCCATCCGAGTGGCCATGAAAGCCTTCTTATGGCTCTGCACGGCGTATTCGTCCTGCTCCTCCCGGCTGATGTTGTACATCTCGGCCAGGTTCTCCGCCGTGCGACCCATGATCTGGCCGCAGACGGGATCGGTCAGCCCCTCCCAGAGGGCGTCGACGAACTGGGTATGGCGCAACTTCAGCCCCCAACGAGCCCCCCGCACCACATAGGGGGCCGTGCTCATGCTCTCCGTCCCCCCTACCAGGAAGACCTCTCCATCGCCGGCCTGGATCGCCTGATAGGCACTGGTGATGGATTGCATCCCGGCTACGCAGTTCCGCTGCACAGTGTAGCCCGGGACATGCTCTGGGATGCCGGCCATCAGAGCCGCCACCCGGGCGATATTGGGGGAGTCGGAGTATTGGCCAATGCAGCCGAAGATCACATCATCGATGATATTCGGGTCGAGGCCCGTCCGCTTGAGAACCTCCTCCATCACGATCTTAGCCAACTGCTGAGCGGAGAGGTCCCTGAACGCCCCTCCGTGGCTGCCGATGGGGGTTCGCACCCCGTCTACGATGACTACCTCTTTCACTTTCTCCTCCTAGATTAAAATTGCAAGGGGAATCCTCCTGAAGAACTGCCCTTGCCTTATAGTCTCCTTCCTAGGAAGGAAACGAAGAATCGATCCGGCTGGCCTCCGCCAAGCGGTACATCAACCCTCCTGTTTGTGAAATCCGTTGTTATTCTACAACAAAAGGAAGAGTAAATCAACTGAAGATCCTCTTCCAGAAGATGACCGGACTTTCCGACTGATAGTGCCAGCCAAAAAGCAGAGCATAGAAGAACAGGAGCGGAAGTTGCCATCCCAGGCTTCTATCCACCGGCCCACCGGAGGCCAGATACCAACCGAAGAGGCCTAAGGCCACTAAAAAGCCTACTAGCCCCCCTTTCACTACTCCGGTTCTACCCGGCAGGAGGTAGTGGAAGAGGCTCAAGAAGAAGGAAAGGAACACCCCAAAGAGAGCAAACCCCCAAAAGTACCCCCACCCTCCTATGAGCAAAGGTAGAGCCCAAAAGGGCGAGAATAGCGCCGACATCACCCCGACCCGGAGCCTAGCGGGAAGGGCGTACTCCAGGCGTCGCATCTTCTTGGAGAGGCGGTAACCCGTATCTATAAACTGGGGCAAATCTCTAGCATAGAGAGGCCCTTTGATGATCTTCCACCCGGTGAGTTGCTTCAACTTGCTGCCTATCCTGGAACCCAGGCCGGGTAGGACAATCGTCTGGTGGGAAAGGATAGCACCTAAATTATGGGTTTTGATCAAGGCCGCTGCCTTCTCGGCGGTAAAGAGGCCCGCATCGGCGGCGCACCAGACGTTCCACCCCTCCGTGTCCTCCACCATAAGATAGCAATCCAAACCCCTAAGGGCCTCTACCACCTCTTTGAAGGTCATGTAGAAGTTGCTGGTGAGAAAAAGAGGAGACCCACTGTTTGGCTTCCCCAGTCGATAGAGCCCTGATTTTACAGCCAAAGGCAAGGGCGCAGCCCATAAGAGAGCATCGAGAAATAGCCCTTTCACCCCGGTATGGAGCATGGGCTCCAAGATGACACCTCTGATTTGGGGTATCCCCTTCCTCTTCTCGGCCACCACCAGATGCAACGAGCCCCCGAGGTATCGCGCTTCCCTAACCACCTCTAGGTTGAATCGGTCACAAAGTCCCCTCAAGTCATGGAGCCTGGTGGGCCTCTCCTCCAGGAAAGCGAAGGTAAGCAGCCAGGCGATAGCCCGCTGGACCCAAGAGAAGAGGCGCATCAAGGGGTTAGTAGGCCTCGACTCATCGGCGAGGATCATCTTCCCGCCCATTTTCAGACGGCTCGCCATCTCGAAGACCACCCACTCCGCCTCATCGGGGGAGATCTCACTGAGAGTGAAGGTGGCGGCCACCACATCGAAGGGCCCTTCTACCTCCATCCCTTGGGCCTGGCCCTTCAGGAAAGAGACCTCCGCGCCATGCTCATCCGCTTTCCTCCTGGCCAAAGCCAGCATGTGAGGCGAGATATCGAGAGCGATAACCTTCGCTCCCTTCTCAGCGGCTAGCACAGCCAGACTCCCCGTACCACAACCCACATCAAGGACTCGATCACCGGGCCGGATATGATCCAAGGCTGCCTTCCTAACTTGACCGTCGCGCCCCCAGGTGATGATCCGCATCCATAGGTCATAGTATCTACTGAAGGGCGCGGCTCTATCGGCGATGATCATAGATACAAGGGACATAATCCCCC
>DMLA01000197.1 GCA_003453555.1 Chloroflexota bacterium
GATACAAGGGACATAATCCCCCCGAAGATTAGACAACCTTTTTCCCGCCCTGTCAAGGCAACAGACCTTTATCCATGGCGTCAGCCTGCCCCAAGGCGTACCAGGCCGAGGGAGGTAATCTTGACAGCACTCAAAGATGGGTTGTAGGGGACGGGCTCCTCCTCGCTTTCGGGAGGCCATCCTTCCTTCGTCAGGACAAGCCAGGGACTCCCCTACTCCTGTTGCGTAGGTCTCGTCGGCCCATCCAATTCTACCACAGTTGTCACCTTCTTAACGAGACTAACCGGGGAACAAACCTTGGTGAAGGGGAAATCCTGTGATAGAATAGTATCGAATACCGAGGTGAGCGCTTTTCTATGCCTATCCGTATCCTATCTCCAGAAGTTGTCTCCAAGATCGCCGCCGGCGAGGTTATCGAGCGGCCCGCCTCCGTGGTCAAAGAACTGATAGAGAACTCCATCGACGCAGGAGCCTCGGAGATAAAGGTGGAGGTGCGTCAAGGGGGCCGCCGCCTCATGCGGGTCATCGATGACGGTGAGGGCATCCCCGCCGAGGAGGTGGAGTTGGCTTTTGAACGCCACTCCACCAGCAAGTTGAAGGACGCCGAAGACCTCTACCGCATCGCCACCTTGGGCTTCCGGGGCGAGGCCCTCCCCAGCATCGCCGCCGTCTCCAAGGTGACGATGGTCACTAGGACCAAGGAGCAGGAGGTAGGAGTCCTCTTGCGCTTAGAGGGAGGGAAAGTCATCAAGCAGCAAAAGAAGGGAGCCCCCCCAGGCACCGTCGTCTCCGTGGAAGACCTCTTCTTTAACACCCCGGCGCGACTCAAATTCTTGCGTAAGGACTCCACTGAGGGGGGGCATATCAGCGACCTGGTGACCCGCTACGCGCTGGCTTATCCAAGCATACGCTTCAGCCTCCTCTCCGAGGGACGTACCCTTTTCCGTTCCACGGGCAGCGGCAGCCTCTACGATGTGCTGATAGAGGTATACGGGCTGGAGACGGCCCGCCAGATGTTGGAAATCGCCTCCTTACAGGGCCCTGTAGCAGAAGAGGGTGAAGGGCCCAAGATCAGCGGATATGTGGGGGCTCCCGGCCTCCACCGGGCCAGTGGGAGATACCTGACCATTTTCATCAATGGCCGCTGGGTGCGAGATCAACTCTTGGGCTATGCCATCAAGGAGGCCTATCACACTCTTTTGCCCAAGGGACGTCACCCCGTCGCCGTGGTACGGCTGGATCTTTCCCCTGAGGAGGTGGACATCAACGTCCATCCCGCCAAGGCCGAGGTGCGATTCCGGAGGAGCGGCGAGGTCTTCGCTGCTGTTCAGAAGGCGGTACGTCACACCTTAAAGGGAGCGCCCATCCCCGTCGTCGCTTCTCCCCGCTGGGCCCCGGAGCCGAGAACTCCCATAAGCCGCCCCTCCCCTGGCCAGATGGCGCTAGAGGTGCAGCGCACGGAAGAGATAGTACCCCCCAAGAAGATCCCTCTCCTTCGGGTCTTGGGGCAACTGGGGTGCACCTATATCATCACCGAGGGGCCAGAGGGGATGTACCTCATCGATCAGCACGCTGCTCACGAGCGGGTGCTCTACGAACGGCTCTTGAGCGAACGGGCCAAGATGGCGGTCTCCTCCCAATCACTACTCGAGCCTCTGACCCTGGATTTAGACCCTGAGGAGGCGGCAATCCTAGAGGAGAAACAGGAGACCCTGCGATCCTGGGGGTTCGACCTGGAGCCCTTCGGCGGCCAGACCTATCTTTTGCGCGCCGTCCCCGCCATTCTCAAAGGGGGCGATCTATCTCAAGCCGTGCGGGAGGTGATCGACGAGGCATCGCGCCAGGCCGCCCGCTGGGAGGAGGAGTTCGTCATCAGCCTAGCCTGCCATGGAGCAGTTCGGGCAGGCCAGACTATGAGCGATGGGGAGATGCGAGAACTGGTGAGACAACTGGAGGAGACCAGTTCCCCTCGCACCTGCCCCCACGGCCGCCCCACCATGATCCACCTAAGCGCCGAGCAACTGCAGAAGGAGTTCGGGAGATCATAAAAAGGAGGAGCATCCATGACTAACGAACGGATTTTGCAACGACTGGTGGAAGAATTCAAGCGAGAGGACGAACGGGGCACTTACGAGAAGCGAAGAGAATACTGGTGGAACAACATAGATTTTTGGAGGGCGATTACCAGTCTTGATGGCATTGAGCACATGACTGAGGAAGATGCGCTTACACTATACAGGACTGCCGGACACGGAATCAAGTTGTACCCTCATGGTTTTATGGAAAACGGGCTTGATAAAATCAAGGCCGCCCTTAAATACCTTCTCTACGCCGATGAACCCCTCGCCCAAAGGTTTTACAATATCGTTGACCAAAACGGAACTCACAAGTTATTCGGAGCAGGCAGGGATTTCGCTTCATTTCTGCTTTGCGCGCATGACCCCAAGGAGTATGCTATTTGGAATGGTGCAGTCGATCAGGGGTTAAAGCTCCTCAAGATGAAGCCCACCAAAAGACGGGGGGAGAAGATTGGTGAAACTTATGTCAAAGTTCGCGATGCCTTAAAGAACCTGCAATCTAGATGCGGCTTTGCAGACCTGCGAGTCACGGACGAGTTCATTGAGCTCATAGGACATGGTTTGTTAGGACGAGACGTCATTAAGGCAAAGCCTAAACCGGAGGCGATCGAGATAATAGAAGTAGAGGAAAGAGAAATCGAAGAGATCCCCGAATCAGAAAAGGATCTACACACAAAGATGCAGTGGCTTTTGATAAAGATAGGCCTCCTAGAGCGACACGATGTATGGGTCGCAAAGAACGACAAGAATAAATCATTCCATGGTGAGGTATTCGGTGATCTTTGTCTCGCAGAACTGCCGAAGTTCGCAGGCCCCAATGTCCTTAGGATAGCGGATTCCATTGATGTGATTTGGTTCAGAGAAAAAACCGCTACCCCTGTCAAATTCTTCGAGGTCGAGCATAGCACCTCCATCTACTCCGGCCTGTTGCGCCTAAATGACGTCATCGTTGACTACCCAATACCGGAGGCAGCGATTATTGCTCCTAAGCAACGACGCAGACTTTTCAATGCGCAGATAAGTCGCAGAACTTTTAATATAAGCGGCCTCGCAGAAGTCTGCAGATTCATGTCATACGAAGATATTGAAAGGCTTTATGGGGCTGAGACAGTGCGTACTGGGCTGCTTTAGTGGAATGTGGTTTGAATCGTGTGCACCTGAGAAAGGGGAAATCACCTTTGCATTACCCTGACGAGTTGGAAAAAGTGCAGGCCGAACTCCAACAGGCCCGGGAGCGGAGGGGCTGCTCACCCCTGGGTTACGTGGCTGCTCAAGCGGCTCGTAAACTCAACTCCTGCCTGGCCGTCATTCAAGGCTACGCTCAACTCCTCCAAGAAGAGGACCTCGACGATAAGACCAAGGCCACACTATTAGAAAGATTGACGAAGAAGCCCAGAAGGCTG
>DMLA01000198.1 GCA_003453555.1 Chloroflexota bacterium
CCCTCCAGAACCCTCTCCATCTTGCTGGGAAGGGTCCTCAGTTCTCGAACCACCTCACCGATCTGATCCTCCGTTAAGAGGGCCCGCCGCCTGGCCAACTCCAGGGCCAAGAGGGTGACCACCACCAGTTCTGCGATGTAGGTCTTGGTGGCCACCACTCCGATCTCCGGGCCGGCTTGAAGGTAGAGGACCCTATCAGCCCCTCGGGTTAGGGAACTCCCCATGACGTTAGCCAAAGCCAAGGTGAGAGCACCCCGCTCCTTGGCTAGCCGTAGAGCGGCCAAAGTATCGGCCGTCTCTCCCGACTGGCTGATGAGGATCACGAGAGTTCGGGGGTCGATGACCGGGCAACCGTACCGGAACTCGGAGGCGATAGCCACCTCCATAGGCAGGCGAGCCCACTCCTCGATGAGCCTCTTTCCCACCAGACCAGCATAGAAAGAGGTGCCACAGGCCACGATATAGCCCCGATTCATCTGACTCAAATCCAAACCCCCGAGTTCCGAGAGGCTCAGCCTTTCGCCATCCAGGCGACCTCGCAAGGCGTTCTTGATCGCCTCGGGCTGTTCGTGAATCTCTTTGAGGACAAAATGGGGGTACCCCCCCTTCTCCGCCGCCTCTAGATCCCAACTGATATGGAACGGCTCCCGATGCACCTCCTTCCCCTCCAAGGTCCAGACCCTCACCCCTTGGCGGTCCAGAGCCACCACCTCGCCATTCTCTACGATTAGGGCTCGTCTGGTGTGGGGCAAGAGAGCCGGTATATCGGAGGCCAAATAGTTCTCCCCCTGCCCCAACCCCACTACGAGGGGCGAAAAAAGACGTGCGCCGACCAAGAGTTCTGGCTCATCCACCGAGAAGACGCCTATAGCGTACGCCCCCCGCACCTGTCTCAGCGCCTTCCTGGTAGCCTCTGCCAGATCTCCTTCGTACGCCTCTTCGATCAGATGGGCCACCACCTCCGTATCTGTCTCGGAGACGAAGCGATGGCCCCGGCTCAAGAGTTCCTCTCGGAGAACGGCGTAGTTCTCGATAATCCCGTTATGCACCACTACCAGACGGCCGGTACAGTCGGGATGGGGATGGGCGTTGGTCTGACTGGGCTCCCCATGAGTCGCCCAGCGGGTATGTCCCAATCCCAAGAACCCGGGCACCGTTCGACCATCCAGGGCGGCAAAGAGATTCTCCAATTTGCCCTCGCACTTTTCGATCTCGATCCGTCCCTGGTTTAAGACCGCGATCCCTGCCGAGTCGTAGCCCCGATACTCTAACCGCTTCAACCCATCGAGGAGGATTGGCGCCGCGAAGCGCGGCCCCACATAGCCCACTATGCCGCACATGGCGCACCTCCTAGAGGAATAAGATGGGGCGATACAAAACGAGTCTCCCTCCCCATGGCCAAAAAAGAGGCAAGATCATAAGGCCCGAGGATGGAGACCCTCGCTTCTTTGCTATTCACCTGTTCCCTCCTGCGTCTAATCGCTGCTTCCAGCACTCAGGCAGTGAAAAACCTGTTTCGCCACTGGGCTCCCTTTGTCCCGCCGGTCGCCCCACGGTTTTGGAGGAGCCCTTCATCTCAGGAGGGGAAGATTAGGGGTGTGGCCACCCTGGAGGCATCCGCCGAACTCTCGATTTTCTCCCTCTAAGGGATTAGCCCCGCCTTGCGGTCGGGGAACCTCCACCTCGTCAACTCTAAAAGAGCCCAGGCGCTCTCTTCCCCCTGCCAACTTTCTCTGCCCATCACCCCCTTTCACAGAAGCGATTATACAACAAAGGAGCCCTCTTGACAAGCCCCCGGTATCTCTCATCTCAAATACGACAGTTCGCAGGATGGAGCCTCCTTTCTAGTGGCGTCAGATGTTACCATCTGCCACAGGAGTGATGGCCCCAACTTTGGCTGTCAGCCTGCCCCAAGGCGTATCCCTGGCCTGCCATCCCTTCCCTCGGGATCCTGAAAGGAAGACCCTGTCGGGTCTGGGACAGGGCGTGCCAGGGCAGGCAGGCCGGGGGAGGTAACTTCTGATAGCACAGTCTTTTACGCGCTCCCCTCGGCCAAGGCCGTCTTGACGAATAGCCAGGGGGCGAAGAAGCCCCCCCACAGGCCGATGAGGCCGTACCGAAGCAGGCGGAAAGGGAGACCGGGCGGAAAAATCTCCTTCAGCCCCAGGTAGAGGGCGAAGGTGACGGCCAGACCGAGGAGGAAGCGCAATACCCGCTTCCACCAGGGTCCATCAACCGAGAAGCCAACGAATTCGCCCTCCAAGGTGAACCCCACCCCCATCCCCAGAAACGCCCCCATGGGGGTGGCCGTGTCCTCGGCGGGGTGGAGGAAGAGCAATATCAGGGGGATTACGGTGACCAGGGCCAACTTCGCCCCCAAGGGAAGGTCGCCGATCCGCGCCTCCGCGGCCGGGAGGAGCCAATTGTAGATGAGGATGAGGAGCACGGCTGCGAGCAGGCCGCCGATGACGTCATGGGGGAAGTGCACCCCCAGATAGACCCGCGAGAGGGCGACCAAGAGGGGGAGGACGATGGCCAGGGCCCAGACCCACCCTTTGCGCCACCGGGTGGCTAGATAGCCCCACACGACCCCCGTCCCTTGAGCATGGCCGCTGGGGAACCCATAGCCCGTGGCCTTCCCGATCTCTCGCACTCTGGGGTCGAACTGGAAGGGGCGCGGGGCGTGAAAGATCTCCTTCAGGCCATTATTGGCGTAGGCCGAGAAAAGGAAAAGGAAAGCGAGCCTGGCCCCCGCTCCCTTGTCCAAGCACCAAAAAATGAGGGGAAGGAGGATAAGGTAGAATTGCTCCTCCCCCAGGAAGGTGACCGCCCTGAAGAAGGCGTCAAGGGGGACGCTGCTGAAGGACTGCAGCCATAGCACGACCCCCGTGCCCCAATTGAGCAGAATATCGCCCATTGTCATAGCCCCTTTCAGCCGTCCTTGCGCGCCCAGCCTTCAGTCATAGTGTGGCACACCAGATATGAGACGCATTTGCTAGATTAAAACCTGGCCCATAGTCTCAGCCATCGTGACTTTCACCCCTAGAGCAGCCTCTATATCCTGCGCCGTCATCCCATCCAAAGTTATCTCCCCCCTGGCGTCGAACATGGAGCGGGGGAGGTAGAGAGACTCACCGAGATGGCGACCAGATAAGACCTCTATGACATCCTGACCGGTGAGAAGCCCAGAGACGGTGATGGTGGGACCGAAGAAGCGGTTTTCGATGGCGATTACCTCTATCTGCGTGGAGAGGAGAGCACTGAACTCCTTTGCCATCCCCTCAAGAAGGGGAGCGATAAGGGTGCCGCAGGCTAACGATTTCCTAGCCTTAGCCGCTAAGGGTTTGTTGATCCCCTCGTCCAAGAGCCTCCTGACAAGCCCGATCCCGTTCTCCAGTTGGGGAAAGTCGTCATACTCCTCCGCTGGCGGAGGAAGGAGACCGGCCAGGAGATAGAACTCATCAGCCAAGTAGACCAGAGATCGTCCGTACCGTCCCCGAAATCCCCCGCTCCAGAGGGATACTTGTTTCACTAGGGCCTTGGCTTCCTGCGGCGTCACACCGCGCAGCCCGGCGCGGTGATATCTGGTCAGCCCCAGGGGGACCACCCCAATCGATTGCACTGTGGGAAAGAACCCTACCAGATTGGAGACCGTCCTTTTAAGATGAAAATCGTTGAGCCCAGGTACCAGCACTACCTGGGCATGAACCTGGATACCGAGATGGCCCAAGCGGTGAAGTTGCTCTCGTATATCCGGCAGGTTTGGATTCCCGAAGATCTTGCGGCGCAACCCCAAATCGGTTGCGTGCACAGATACGTAGAGAGGGCTGAGCCGTTGCTCCCCTACTCGCTCCCAATCCTCCTCGCTCCAATTGGAAAGGGTTATGAAGTTCCCCCAGAGAAAGGAGTAACGGTAATCGTCGTCCTTGATATAGAGACTGCTTCGCATCCCGGGCGGCAACTGATCCACGAAGCAAAAGGAGCAACGGTTCTCACAACGGCGCAAGCCATCGAAGACCACCTCCTGGAAATCGAGGCCCAGCTCCTCCCCATACGCTCTCTGGAGCCCTCGAGTGAAAACCTCGCTCCCTCTCCTGATTGCAAATTCTAGTTCCTCCTCGGCAGAGTAGAACCGGTAATCGATGACATCCCTCAACCGGTGGCCATTGACGGAGAGGAGTTCATCGCCCGGCAAGAGCCCCGCCTTCTCCGCCGGACTCCCCCGCCGCACTGAGGAGATAACCCCACCGCTATTTGAAGGCCTCAGCCCCCCACCTGGTTGGCTGAGGCCCTGGCCTGCCGCCCTGGCCTGGTACGCCTTGGGGCAGGCGTGCCAGGGCAGGCCCACGCCATCGGCGAATTCGAGAAAGGTCACGAACCCCCCTTGTAGGGCCTTATGTGCTCTTCCCTGGCCGCCGAAAGGTCGCTATATACCCCTCGATACTGGGGAGGAAGAAGGGCAGCCAGTCGATACATGGCCTCGGTGGTCATCTCGCTCAGTTGCTCTCTAGTCACCCTGTCCTTCCTGGGGACCAAGACGAAGGGCTCTCCCACCACTATCTTTGTCTTGGTACGACGCAGCCTGGCTAACTCCTTCCAGAACCGCTCCGACCCAGAGATAGCCATAGGTAGGATGGGAACAGAGGCCTTGAGGGCCACGTAGGCCACTCCATCGCGGGCCTTAATCAGTCGCCAATCACCGCCCCTAGTCCCCTCTGGAGCCATGAGAAGCGCTTTCTCCTCTTTCAGTGCTGCCATCGCCTCCCTAAGGGCCGTCCGATCTATCTCCCCCCGATGCACAGGGAAAGCGCCATAGAGTCTGAAGACCAACCCTACCACAGGAGAACCGAAGAGTTCGGCTTTGGCCATGCTCACGATGTCGCGGGGGATGAAGACCGTGGCTAAGACGGGGTCCAGGAAGTTCATATGGTTGATGGCCACGATGAGGGGGCCTTTCCGGGGCACATTCTCCAGCCCCACGACCTCATAATCGAGAAGGATGGCCAAAAGGCCTCGCAATATTAACTTGGCAAAGCGATGAAAGAGCATAGCCTCCTCGCCCTCTATGGGTCCACCCCCCCTTCCAGGGGCTGCCACTTCTCCACTAAAGCCATCACCTGGCTCAATACCTCCTCGATGGATAGGTGGTCGGTATCTACGATGATCGCGTCCTCGGCGGGCTTCAAGGGGGCCGCCAGGCGGTGGCTGTCTATCTCGTCCCGGCGTCGCATATCGGCCAAGACATCCTCGTAAGAGGCCTCCTCGCCCCGGGCCAAAACCTCTTCATATCGCCGTTGGGCTCGCACCTCCAGGGAAGCATCGAGATATATCTTCAGATCGGCATGAGGCAGGATCACCGTTCCGATATCCCGCCCCACCATCACCACCTGCCCTTCCTCGCCCATCCGCCTCTGCGCCGCTTTGAGCGCCTCCCGAACGCCGGGATAAGCCGAAACGGGGGAGACGTGGGCATCCACCTCTGGAGATCGTATCTCCCAGGTTATATCTCGGCTATCGGCGTAGACCGTGTACTGCCGCCCATCCTGGACCGTGGGCCTGGTGATAGTGATCTGGGCAGCCTGAGCCAGGGCCACTATCGCCTCTTCGTCGCCGATGGCGAGCCCCCTCTCCAAGGCTAAACAGGTGATGGCCCGATAGAGGGCCCCGGTATCGAAATAGAGATAGCCCAACCTTTCCGCCAGGAGTCCTCCGATGGTGCTCTTCCCCGAGGCAGCCGGCCCATCTACGGCTATGGTCGAAGGTAACGACACTCCTCTACGAATCGGCGACCTCCTCCACCTGGGGCAATTCCGTCAGGTCCGAGAGGCCGAAATATTGGAGGAACTCGAAGGTGGTGCCGTAGATAATAGGGCGCCCTGCCCTATCCAGGCGGCCCAACTCCTCCACCAAACCCCGGGCCACTAGATTGCGCAGTACCCCCTCGCAGTTGACGCCCCGGATCTCCTCCACCTGGGCCCTGGTGATCGGCTGTCTGTAGGCCACTATGGCCAGGGTCTCCAGGGCCGCGGTGGAGAGTTTCCCCGAGAACTGGAGGCCCAAGAACCGCTCCACATAATCCGCACATTCGGGGGCGGTGACCATCTGGGCCTCATCCCTTTCCCGCTGGATCCGCAACCCCCGCCCTTCGTACTCCTGGACTAGAGAGCGGAGCGCCCCCTCCACCAGTTCACGCTCCACCTCCAGTGTGCGCATCAACTGCTCCAAGGTGACCGGCTCCCCGGCCACGAAGAGGAGCGCCTCGATGGCCTCCTTCGCCTCCTCCAACTCCATCATCTCTACTCTTCAGCGTAGGGAGCGTGCCTCACCTTGACCCGAATCCTTCTTAGCCTTAACCCCATCCGTTCCTCGATCACATCCTTCACTACGGCGCAGACCTCCTCGGTCTTAGTAGGCACATCTATGTCTGGGGTGGTTTCCAGGTCGAGGTCGATATCCACTCCACCTCGCCCGGCTCGGATGCGGGGCTTCACGTTCACCACATCGGCCAACTGATCCACCCGGTAGACCACCCGCTGGGCGATGGCATCCACGGCCATCTCCGCCCGCCCCCCGCTCACCTTCTCCACTCTCACCGTTCTCCTGGGCGGCCGCCACAGTTCCAGCACCAGGAGCAAGAACCAGAGCAGGGTGAGGCTTATCCCTATGAGGACGAAAACGAGACGGGCCGTCTGTACCGACTGTCCTAGAAGAGTGATGGCGTTGCTGGCGATACGTAGCAGGTGAACAGGGTTGATAGTGAAGAGCACCGATACCGCCAAAGCCAGGAGCAAAAGAA
>DMLA01000162.1:0-2462 GCA_003453555.1 Chloroflexota bacterium
TGGGCACCCATTCCTCTATCTCCTCCCGCTTATAGTACCAGTTAAACCTCTCGGCTGCGGTGATCCCCTTCTTCTCCCAGGTATCGGCATTCCGCCCGTGAAAGCGCACCATAGCGATGTCACTAGTCACGGCGGCCACCGCGGGACAACTGGACTGGAGCCCTTGGGGCTCATCTACGCAGACGAAGGCCATATCGTAGGCCTCCAAAAAACCCAAGGTGTCCTCTATGTTGTCCTGGTTGAGCCATACGTTATTCCGGAACTCGATAGCCAGTCGGTAGCGGGGGAGACCCCTCTGGCAGCTTAAGATATGGGAAAACCCCTTGCGGCCAGGGAAGAACCAACGGGGGAACTGAAAGAGGATCGTCCCCAGTTTTCCTGCCTCGTGGAGGGGCCTCAAGGCGCTGTCGAACATACCCCATAGTTCATTGCGCAGTTCAGCCGGAACATCGTCGAAGTAAATCCTATCCTTGGCCTGGGCCTCTGGGGGGAGAGCCGCAAATATCCCCTTGGGGAGGCTATAGGGGCGGGTGGGGTGGTTGGTGAAGAGGCTATAGGCCTTCACATTGAAGGTGAACCCCTCCGGCGTCCGCTCCGCCCAGAGGCGGGAGTTCCTCTCCGAAGGCAGGGCGTAGTATGAACTATCCACCTCCACGATGGGGAACTCGCGGGCATAATATTGTAGGCGACCCTTGGCGTCATCGACCCCCGGAGGGTAGAAGGCGCCGCTTTCGATGAGGCTTTTGTCTGTCCAAGAACAAAGGCCTATACGGATCTCGCCCATCTTACCGGTGGCGTCAGATGTTACCATCTGACGCTTTCGGCTGACAGCCCGCCCCAAGGCGTACCGGGCCGGGGGAGGTAACTCCTGCCAACACTGAAACACGGACCTCGCCCATCTCCCTACCTCCCCTTCATTATATCATATCTCGCCCTTCAGCAGGAGCCTCTTTTTGCCACCATCCCTCCCCTATGTTAAAATAGATGGCACGTTTGGTCGCTCGCGGGAATAATGCCATCTAGATCTGTTAGGAGGGCCGATGAACGAAGGGATCGATTTCGCCTTATCCGTTCTACGCCAGGCTATGGGCAGCGAACTGGAAGGCCGAGCGCTATATCTGCAAGCCATAGAGAGAACGGAGGACGAACTGGGCCAGAGGATGTTCCGTTCCCTGGCCCAGGATGAAGAGGAGCACCTGCAGATCCTCCAGGTCGAATACGGTGCTATCACGGGAACGGGCCAGTGGCTTGACCTGGAGGCCGCTCAAAAGGAAGAACTCGACCCCTCTCTTCACCTCTTCCCTCAGGAGGAAGAGGCGATAGAAAGATTAATCCCTGAAGACGCCAGCGACCTCGACGCTTTAGAGATAGCCATGGATTTCGAGCGCCGCGGCTACAGGCTCTATGAGAAAGCGGCCACCGAAACCTCCGATCCTACCGCCCAGGCTATCTTCCGCTTCCTGGTCGAGGAAGAGAGCAGGCACTTCGCTCTCCTCGACAACGCCCGTGACTACTTGGCTAACCAGGGGATCTGGTATTTCGACGACCTGGAGAAGCCCTTCTTCGAGGGGTAAAGGCTATCGATCTGAGAGAGCATCTTCATGAGACGTCTCATCCGCGATAACTTCCTTCGGCTGGCTAAGGGCGACCTCCTCTCCTTCTTGGAAGAACACGAGGACGAACTCGTACAGATATTTCGGGAGGAGATGTCCAGCCTGGATAGCCGCCTGTCCGAGGAGCAACTATTCGTTGACATCCGGATGGCTCCCCTGGGCGAGGAGTTGCTCCGCGCTGTCCTGGCTACCATCAAGCGTTTCCTGCGAGAGTATTAAGAGTCTAAAGAGAAGGGTGAAATCATGCTCGCTTTTGGGGTACCGGGTTGGCATAGCAATAGACGCAGCCACCGGGACAACGCTGACTATAGGATCCTATCTCCACGCTCACCGTGCAACCACACTCCTTCCGTTGTCCCCGGTCCTTTTCGGTATCAGCGAGCAACCCCTTAGGGTGGAGTTCAGTCAAGAGCCGCCCGTCGATGCAACTTGAAGGGAGAGCACCGACGCTCTCCAAGGCGTGGTCGCTGCAAGCGTAGATAGTCAGGCCCAAAGAACAGCCCATATCTACTAGGAGGCCGGCTATTTTCAGTCGCTCCTCCCATGACGGGTCATACCAACTCCAACCGGGCCGCTTCAACACTTTACTATACAGCGTGGCGAAGGAGATGCGCACATCTTTAACGCCCTGGCGAACACACTCTTTGAAGAGCTCCTCAGCGTAGGTAAGGTTACTTCTAACCCCATCCTCTCTCCAATGGATGATAGGGTCGAAGCGGACGGTGACCCGGCGGGGATGGCCTACGAACCGGATAAGGGGGGACAACTGCTCCATGGCCTCCTTCCAAGGGGGAATCCCGGGCTCCAGGGGCGTCCCTCCCAGCCCGGTGACGGTGAAATGGCAGAAAA
>DMLA01000162.1:2789-4152 GCA_003453555.1 Chloroflexota bacterium
ACCGCCAGCGCCTCCCTGAGGCCTCCCCTGTTGGCCAGAAGCCTAGAGTAATCTTTGGACCAAAGGACGAAGGTATGCACATCCTCCGGCCGCAGAGAGACAACCTTTTCCCGGCCGCCCCAGGGCGGCTTCACCCGCACCCAACCTTGATGGATGGCCTGCGCTAGCCAACCCGGGTACCCCAGGGGGAGGTCTGTCCGCCGGGAGGCGGAGATAACCGTTTTCATCTAACCCGTTTCTATCATAGAAGAGGAGTCGAGGCAAATGAAGGATAACGTCGTGGCCGTAGATCTGGGCGGCACCCACATCCGCTCAGCGCTCATAAACGAAAAGGGCGAGATATTGGCCCGCACCGAGAGAGAGACCCTGGCTCAGGAAGGGCCGGAGCCGGTCATAGGACGCATCGAGGCCTGCATCCGAGATGTGGCCAGAGGTACCGAGCCCATCAGCATCGCCGCCCCCGGCCCCTTGAACCCTTGGAAGGGGATCATCCATCAGGCCCCCAACCTCCCAGGCTGGCGTGATGTGCCCCTAGCCGATATCCTCCATCGTGCCTTCAAGGTGCCCGTCTATCTGAACAACGACGCCAACCTAGCAGCCTTGGGGGAGCACCGCTTCGGCGCTGGCCAGGGGATAAACGATCTCATCTACCTCACCATCAGCACCGGAATCGGTGGAGGGATCATCAGCCAGGGAGAACTGCTCCTGGGGACGAAAGGCTTGGCTGCGGAGATCGGACATATGATCCTGGAGCCAGAAGGGCCTCCTTGCGGCTGTGGAGGCCGAGGCCACCTAGAGTCCCTCGCCTCGGGCACGGCCATCGCCCGTCGAGCGGTGGAGGAGATGGAGAAAGGGGCTGAAACATCCATCACCAGGCTGGTGGAAGGGGAACTGAGCAAGGTTACAGCCAAAGTGGTAGCTCAAGCCGCCCAGGAGGGAGACCCCTTAGCCAACTCCATCTTCAAAGAGGCAGGCTTCTACATCGGATTGGGGATCGCCAACCTTCTCCATATCCTGAACCCCCAGCTGGTCATTTTGGGTGGCGGGGTGAGCAAGGCTGGTGATCTCCTCTTCGACCCTGTCAGAGCTACGGTGAAAGCCCGCACCATGCTTTCTTACCAAGAGGGGTTGCAAATCGTCCCCACGGCCCTGGGAGGCGATGTGGGGCTTTTGGGAGCCGCCGCCTTCGTGCTGAAGACAGGATAGCCTCGCGGGGTGTGGAAGGGTGTATTGCTATGACTACGCGAACACAGGGACCCTAACCCAGACCAACAACCTCTCTCCACTCTGCACCTACAGCCACTACGCCAACTTCAAGGTCAAATAGAGCACACCCAGAGATAGTCTATCACTACGCGAAAAC
>DMLA01000162.1:4533-5703 GCA_003453555.1 Chloroflexota bacterium
CTATCCAGTTTATCGTCTCGTCGTCCAGCCTGAACCACTTATATTGCTGGCGCACGAAGCGGCGGGTCTCTGATTTAATCATCCGCACCGCTTCCGCCAGATCGACTTCGCCTCGCAAGTAAAGCCCTAACTGCTTATAACCCAGCCCCGACATGGCCGGCAGATCTCTATACCCCTTCTCCACCAGTCTCTTGACCTCCTCCAAGAGCCCCATCTCCATCATCCTATCGACCCTCTCATCGATGCGCCGGTAGAGCGCTTTCCGCTCCATGGTCAGCCCTATCTTGAGAATTCTGTAAGGCGGCGGCTCCTTTCTCTGCAACCGGGAGATGGGCTGGCCCGTAGCCTCGTACACCTCCAAGGCCCGAACCACCCGCCGTACATTTTGGGGGTCTATCCGGGCCGCAGCCCTAGGGTCTACCTCTTTGAGGCGGGCATACAACGCCTCCGCGCCTCTCTCTCGAGCCTCCTTCAAGAGCGCCCTGCGTCGAGCCATGTTTGGCTTCACGCGGGGGACAGAGAACCCCTCCACCAAAGCCTTCACATAGAGCCCCGTCCCCCCCACCAGGAAGGGCAGCCGCCCCCTTGACAGGACCTCATCTATCGCCTCATAGGCCATCTCTTGGTATTGAACCAGGGTGAACCCTTCATCAGGCTCGATCAGATCTATAAGGTGATGGGGGACCCTGCGCCTCTCTTCGGCCGTGGGCTTGGCGGTGCCGATATCCATCCCCTTATATATCTGTCGGGAGTCGGCGGAGATCACCTCGCCCCCGAACTCCTCACCTAGGCGGAGCGCCAGTTGTGTCTTCCCCACCGCCGTGGGGCCCACGATGACGATGAGAGGTCTAGAGACCATCGCCCGTTACCGCATTCACTATATGATGGAGATGATATAAATCCCCGCTGCAGTGGATAGCCACCAGATCGATCCGCCATTCCCTCCCTGATTCGCCCTGCTCTTGGAGATAGCCCTGTGCCACTTCGATCAGCCTCTGGGCCTTAGAAGGGGTGATCGACTCCTCGGGGGTGCCGTACCCCTCGGTGCTCCGCGTCCTCACCTCCACGAAGACGAGACAATCCCCCTCCTGGGCCACGATATCCATCTCTCCCACCCCGCACCGATAGTTCCTCTGGAGTATGAGATACCCCTTCTCCTCCAGATAAGCA
>DMLA01000162.1:6070-6765 GCA_003453555.1 Chloroflexota bacterium
TTCATCTTCACTCCACGCTCAAAAAAGATAGCACAGATTCACCAACCACTAAAAAGACCTCTTCTGTCAGGGAAAAGGTCGATGACTTGACATCTCGCCTTCCTCGCGGTGGGGCTGGGATAAGAGGGGTGGAGGTGCCAGGGTCTTTTTACTCCAACTTGGCGATGAATTCATCGATGGGGATGGCGGCCAAGGTCTGGATCTTGATGCTCCCCCGGGAACCTAGTTCTATGGAGACGCGAGCCACCGTCTCGTTATCGGGAGCCTCAACTATGTTTACGAAATCGTAGAGCCCCAAAACGGCATATTGGGCCTTCACCTTCACGCCCAGGGCCTCGATTTCCTGGTTAACCTCTTTGATCCGCCCTGGACGCTCTTTGATCGTCTTCGCCCCTTCATCCGTCAAGGTGCTGAGCATGATATAAGTGGCCATTCTTCTCCCTCCTCTTATATGACCTCCACCCCAGAGCCAGTATAGCATGGTGAGGGAGGGAAAGCAAAGGGGGCCTCGCTTCGAATCATTAGTCAAAGAGGGTCATCAAATCGCCTTCGCATCCACATCCCGGGCAGGTATCGAGCCAGCCTCTCCAAGATTTGGCTTTCTCATAGTATTACTCACCTTTGGCTTCCCCCAACTCTTGCCCTCTCCGTGGCATCTCCGAATGTTTGGACGCGGGCATCGCCATCCCCTGGCT
>DMLA01000136.1:0-4018 GCA_003453555.1 Chloroflexota bacterium
CACAGGAGGGACAAGCCCGGCCCTTCAGTTCCGAATGGGTATGGTATCCCAGTCGGCGGATGACCATTTGGCCGCAGTGGGGACAGTAACTATTCTCGTGGGGATCGCCGGGGACGTTTCCGGCATAGACGTAGCGTAACCCCTCCTCATGACCGATCTCTGTGGCACGATGGATCGTCTCCACGGGGGTGAAGGGGGTGTTTCTCATCTTGTAATGGGGGACAAAGCGAGAGATATGCCAGGGCATCTTCACGTCTATGCCGGCGATGAAGCGCGCGATCTCCCTCAGTTCCTCCTCCCCGTCGTTTTGGCCGGGGATGATGAGGGTGGTCACCTCCACCCAGACCCTCATTTCGTGCATCCTCTCGATAGTTTCCAATACCGGCTCTAGTCTAGCCCCTACGATGCGACGGTAGAATTGGGGGTTGAAACTTTTGAGATCTACATTGGCAGCGTCCAAGTAGGGCTCTATAGCCTCCAACGCTTCTTCGGTCATGTAGCCGTTAGTGACGAAGATATTCTTGATCCCCTCCTGGTGGGCTAGGAGGGCTGTATCATAAGCGTACTCGAAGAAGATAGTGGGCTCAGTGTAGGTGTAGGCTATACTGGCACACTTGTACCGCTTGGCCCCGGCCACCACCTCCTCAGGGGGAAAATCCCGCACGGGATACCCCCACCCTCCACCTTTGGAGGCCTGGGAGATGTCGGCGTTCTGGCAGAAGAGGCAGCGAAAGTTGCAGCCTATGGTGGCTATGGAAAAGGAGGCGCTCCCGGGGAGGAAGTGGTATAGGGGCTTCTTCTCGATGGGGTCCACATGCACAGCCACCGCCTTTGCGTAGACCATAGTGTGTAGGGTGCCCTCCTCGTTCCTCCTCACCCCACAGATGCCCACCCTATGGGGCTTGATAGTACACCTATGGGCGCAAAGTTGGCAGCGCACTAGATCGTCCTTCAGTTTCGTGTAGAGCATAGCCTCTTTCATCATACCTTCTCCTCAAGGGGCACCATCTCTTCTATTAGGTGGCGCAACTCTTTTGCGTTCTCCACGGCGTAGGCGAAGGCGTCGTTGTTGAAATAGACGTATATGTCATGCCCTTCCCACAAGAGAGGAACGACATACCTGGCCCACTCCTCCAGTTCCCGCTGGGTGTACCTGCTGGCGTAGAGCGAAGAAGAGCCGTGCAGGCGAATGTAGACCGTCTGACCGGTGACTCGCTTGGGGCAATCGAAATGGGGAAGGCTCATGATGCAGAAACCCAGGTCGTTCTCCTCCAGGAGGTCGAAGACCGGCTGACATAACCAGCGGGGATCCCTGAACTCAAAGATATGAACGAGATCCCGGGGGAGGGCCTCGATGAACCCTTTCAAGCGCTCTAGGTCGAGCCGCCAGCGGGGTGGCAATTGGTAAAGGATAGGGCCTAGGGTCTCCCCCAGAAGCCGCACCCGGCCTATGAACTTCTCCAGGGCCTCTTCGGGGTCGCGTAGCCTTTTGATGTGGGTGATGTACCGGCTAGCCTTTACGGCGTAGATGAACCCCTCTGGCGCTTGCTTACGCCAATTCAGGAAAGTCTTCTCGGCCGGCAGGTGGTAGAAGGTGTTATTGATCTCTACGGTGTTGAAATGGTCTTTGTAGTAGGAGAACCATTCTCTGGGGGGCAGATGCTGCGGATAGAAGAGCCCTCGCCAGTGCTTGTAACTCCAACCGGAGGTGCCGATAAGAAGTTGCGCCATCTCTCTTTTGAGTGAGCCTTCTCTAATAAGTATATCATAAGTAGGGCTATGGTTAAAGGCGGGAATCTCTCCCACCACGGGAGGGAAGAAAACCTATAAAACGAAAGTGATTGAAGCCTAAGGGAGGAGGCCGAAGGGGTTTCGCTTGGTGCCGTGCTGGCGGATCTCGAAGTGGAGATGGCAGCCTGTGGAACGACCGGTGATGCCCACTCGTCCGATCAGCGCTCCTCTTTGGACGGAGGTGTTGGGGCGCACCAGGATCTGGCTGAGATGAGCGTATAGGGTCTCCCACCCGTTTCCGTGGCTGAGGAGGATGTAGTTGCCATAGCCGTCCATCCATCCTAGACTGGATACATAGCCCGAATCGGAGGCGTATATCGAGGTGCCACATGGAGCCCCGACATCCACCGCTCGGTGGCCGTCCCAGTAGCCTTGGGTTATCACCCCACTAACGGGCCACATAAAGTTACCGCTTCCCTGGGCCGCTTCTGGCGGTGGTGGCCCGGCGTAGACTACTTGGGCCACGTAGGGCTTGCTCCCTCCGGGGACGACCAACATCTGCCCTACCACCAGGGCCTCTGGATCGGCGATATCGTTGTACTCCGATTCCAGAATAGCCGAGGGATCCACCTTGTATTCCTCGGCGATCGATGCTAGGGTGTCGCCCGCCTCTACCTTATGATAGACGCCATCGACGGGCAGGATGAAGAGTTCCTCCCCTATATATAAGAGGTCTGGGTAGGGGTAGAGTTGAGAGTTGGACCACTGAATAGTCTCCGGTTGTAAGCCGAATTTCTGAGCGATGCTGGTGACTACGTCTCCCGGCTCTACCACATAGATGATCACCTCCCGTCGAGGCCTCTGGGGGATGATGGTGAAAGGCAAAGCCCCTTTGATCAGGTAGCCGGTCTCCGAGGGTAGGCTCATCCTCCGCGGGAGGAAGGTAGGGCCCGGATTCCCGCTGGACGGAGGCTCACCCACTGGGCGCAACGCTTGGGGGTTGAAGTTCCCCAGGGAGGTGAGGAGAAAAAAGAGGGTCAAGAGGGATAGGTGGGAGGCGTAGCGGGTGAGATAGGGAGACAACCGATCTCTCCAGAGGTTGGCCTTGGCCTCGATGAGCCTTTGGATGGGGCGGCGGTTAGATGGCATCCTTGTTCAAGGTATCGAGAAATTCGCGGTTATCTTTCGTCTTGGCTAAGCGGGTAAGGAGGGGTGGTAGCGCTTCCACACCCCCTATCGCATCTATCATCCGACGTAGGGTCCAGATCCTAGAGAGGGTTTCTTGATCGAGGAGCAGTTCCTCGCGCCGAGTGCTTGAGCGCTCGATATCGAAGGCGGGAAAGATATACTTTTCAGCCAGCCGTCGGCTGAGGTGCAGTTCCATATTCCCTGTGCCCTTGAACTCCTCGTAGATGACGTCATCCATCCGGCTGCCGGTCTCTACGAGACAGGTGGCGATAATGGTAAGGCTTCCTCCATCCTCGACGTTGCGAGCGGCGCCGAAGAAACGCTTAGGAGGATATAGAGCCCCAGGGTCGATGCCGCCGGAGAGGGTGCGGCCGCTGGGAGGCACGGTGAGGTTATAGGCTCTGGTCAAACGGGTGATCCCGTCCAAGAGAATGACCACGTCCAAGCCGCATTCCACTAGCCGCTTAGCCCGCTCCAGGGCCATTTCGCCTACGCGGACCTGGCTCTGAACCGGGTCGTCGAAGGTGGCGGCTACCACCTCGGCTTCTACAGAGCGGTCCATGTCGGTTACTTCCTCGGGCCGCTCGCCGATGAGAACGACCATGAGATGGACATCGTTGTAGTTGGTAGTTATGCCGTTAGCGATCTGTTTGAGGAGGACGGTCTTTCCTGCCTTGGGAGGGGAGACTATGAGTCCCCTTTGACCTCGACCGATGGGGGCTATCATATCTATGAGCCTGGTGGCCAAGATATGGGGCTTGGTCTCCAGTCTGAACATCTCCTGAGGGAAGATGGGGGTGAGGGAGTCGAAGTGAGGGCGGCGCTTTGCCGTCTCTGGGTCCAGGCCGTTCACCGCCTCTACTCGGAGGAGGCCATAGTATTTCTCCGTATCCTTGGGAGGTCGGACCTGGCCGATTACCAGGTCTCCAGTACGTAGCCCGAAGCGGCGGATCTGGGATTGGGAGACATAGACATCTTCCGGCCCAGGGAGGAGGTGATCGGAGCGCAAAAAACCGATCCCATCTTGAACTATTTCCAGGACCCCTCCGCTGAAGATGTACCCCATCTGCTCCGCCTTAGCCCGCAACAAGCGGATGAT
>DMLA01000136.1:4342-4626 GCA_003453555.1 Chloroflexota bacterium
AGGTCCTGTTTCTTGAGGCGGCTATACCCGGAGATCTCCCGTTCCTTGGCCATCTCCCGCAGTTCACTTAGGGTCATAGCCTCCAATTCGACGATATTTAGGGCGTTGGCGTAGCCGGCGTCTTGAACGGGCTCCAGAGGTTCGGTATCCATAATTACACCTCTCTCGCTGTTTTTGAACCGTAGTATAAAGTCAGAAAGCCACCTTCATCACATGAGCATCAAGGCTTTTGTGTGAAAGTTCGGGGAAAGGGATGGGAGCACAAATTAGTGGAATCCCTTACA
>DMLA01000057.1:0-1477 GCA_003453555.1 Chloroflexota bacterium
TAGAGGAGAGGGAGTCTTCGCCCCCTATCAGTTAGATTCGGGGGTTTACTATGGCGTGGAGGTGGGAGGTGAACTCGTCTCCGCCGCCGGCACCCATCTCGTCTCTCCCACCTACCAGATAGCGGCGGTGGGGAATATCTTCACCCATCCCAGCCATCGAGGCCAAGGCTACGCCACCGCCTGCACTAGTGCCGTGGTTGAGGAACTGTTGAGCCGCTCTCTGGAGATCGTTCTCAACGTGGCTCAAAGCAACGAAGTAGCCCTCAGGCTCTACAAGAGGCTTGGTTTCAGGGAGTATTGTCCTTTCATCGAGGCCTTAGGGGTGCGTAGGAAGGGCTTAGAGCGGTCCGAGAAGCGATGAAGGGTTTTGATCAAGTCATGCGGTTAGGAGATCTGATTCCCGCCCGGGAGACAACGGGGAGTAGCCTTATCCTCCAAGAGAAGGGCAACTATCTCTTCGCTTTGGAACGAGGTGCTCGCGGGGCCTCAACGGTATATTGCTACGGGCTTGGCGGTCATAAGAGGGAGGGGGAGACCTGGATCGAGTGTGCTGAGCGTGAAGCCCAAGAGGAGCTAGGAACCCGAATCGAACTTCTCTCCAGCAAGGTGACCTACTATATGAATCGCCACGGCGAACTAGAAAAGATCGGGGTGGATGAGGAAGTGATCCCTCTTCTTCTCTTTGAGATGGTGTTCCCCGCTGAGGCCTCTTGGAATCCACGAAACGAGGGGTGGATCTACTATATAGTGGCCTACCGAGCCAGGCTTTGCCAAGCCCCTGCTCCCCTTGATATCGAGGGGTTGATATCCCTCTCCGAGGCCCAGATCAGACAGACGGCTGAGGGAGAGGTGACGCTGGGGAACCTCCTCGATGACGGAGCTAGGCTATGGGAGAAGGAACCCATCGCCCGCGAGGCAAAACTGACACCGGTGGGGACGGCATGGGCGCTGTCTCGGCTGCTGGCTCAAGAGATCACCTTAGAAGGAATGCGCAAAGGTTAACTCATCACCACTATAAGGAGAGGTTAGAAATGGCTAAATACGACATCAAGGACCCCTCTTTGGCATCAGAGGGGAGGCAACGGATCCAGTGGGCGGCTCAGGAGATGCCGGTTTTGAGGCTCATCAGGGAGCGGTTCGAGAGGGAGAAGCCCCTTAAGGGAGCGAAAATCTCTGGCTGTCTACACATCACTACCGAGACGGCGAATCTGGCCCATACCTTGGTGGCGGGAGGGGCAGATCTGGCTCTCTGCGCCTCCAACCCCCTCTCCACCCAGGACGATGTAGCCGCTACCCTGGCAGAGGATGGTATATCGGTCTTCGCCATCCGGGGGGAGGATGAAGAGACCTACTATCAGCACATCCACGCCGCTCTGGAGCATCGGCCCCAGGTGACCATGGATGATGGCGCAGACTTGGTCTCCACCCTTCACAAGGAAGGCCCGGGGGTGATCGAGAACGTCCTGGGGGGGACTGA
>DMLA01000057.1:1852-9036 GCA_003453555.1 Chloroflexota bacterium
GCTACCCCATTTTGGCGGTCAACGATGCCCTGACCAAATACCTTTTCGACAACCGATACGGCACGGGGCAGAGCACAGTGGATGGCATCATGCGGGCCACCAATATCCTCCTGGCGGGCAAGAAGTTCGTGGTAGCCGGGTACGGCTGGTGTGGCCGAGGCATAGCCATGCGAGCGCGAGGCCTGGGGGCCCAGGTGATCGTCACCGAGGTGGACGCTCTTAGGGCTCTGGAGGCGGTGATGGATGGCTTCCAGGTGATGTCTCTTTTGGAGGCGGCGAAGATAGGGGACATCTTCGTCACCGCCACGGGCGACAAGAACGTCATAGATAGAGACCACTTTGAGGTGATGAAGGACGGAGCCATCCTGGCCAACTCCGGTCACTTCAACGTGGAGATAAACATCCCCGCCCTGCGAGAGATCTCGGTGGAGGTGCGCTCTCCGCGAGAGCATGTGAGCCAATACTTCTTGCCCAATGGCCGTTGCCTGGCGCTCTTGGCCGAAGGGCGGCTAGTGAACCTGGCAGCCGCGGAAGGCCACCCCGCCTCGGTGATGGATATGTCCTTCGCCAACCAGGCCCTGGGGGTAGAGTATCTCCTCAAGAATGCGGACATCCTAGAGAATAAAGTCTATCCCATACCCAGGGAGATAGATATGGAGATCGCTAGGCTGAAGTTGGCCAGTATGGGGATAGAGATCGATACCCTCACCCCAGAGCAGGAGAGGTATCTCCGCTCTTGGAAAGAGGGAACTTAACTGATAGCCAAAAACAAGCAAAGGGGTTAAAGATGAGAAACATCTTACTTGAGAGCCTGGACAGAGTCCCTGTGGAGGAGCAGCAGGTGGAGTTAGTGGAGCGCAAGGGCCTGGGACATCCCGATTCCATCTGCGACGCCATCATGGAAGCGATCTCCGTAGCCCTCTGCCGGGAGTATATGAACACCTTCGGTCGCATCCTCCACCATAACATAGATAAGAGCCTGCTGGTGGCTGGCCGCACCTCTCCTCGCATCGGCGGCGGTACGGTGGATGAGCCTATGCGCCTGGTATTCGGCGACCGCGCAGTCAACGAGTTTGAGGGGAAGAAGGTCCCCGTGGAGGAGATCGCCACAGAGACAGCCAAGAAGTGGCTACGAGAGAACCTACGCTTTGTGGACCCAGAAGAGCATCTCATCTTCCAAAACGAGATCAAGCCGGGATCTCCTGAACTTACCGACATCTTCGAGCGAGAGGTCATCGGCGCCAACGATACCTCGGCAGCGGTAGGCTATGCTCCCATGACCGAGACGGAAAAGATCGTCCTGGCCACGGAGAAGCGGCTCAACTCCCCGGAGTTCAAGAAGGAGTTCCCCGTCGCTGGAGAGGATATCAAAGTGATGGGTTACCGCTTCGACCGCCGACTAGTCCTCACCGTAGCCCTGGCTTTCGTGGACCGCTTCGTGGAGAGCGAAAAGGGGTATTTTGCCCAGAAGAGAGAGATAGAAGCCGCGGTCCGCGATTTCGTTAAGAGCAAGGATCTCCGCTTTAAGGATGTGCAGGTGGACGTAAACACCCTGGATCAACCTGGCCGAGGCGAGGCAGGGATGTATCTCACCGTGTTAGGGACCTCCGCCGAGGGTGCCGATTGCGGCCAGGTGGGGCGGGGGAATAAGGTGAACGGGGTGATCGCCCTCAACCGCCCCATGAGCACCGAGGCAGCGGCGGGAAAGAACCCCATAAGCCACGTGGGGAAGATCTACAACCTCTTGACCCACCGCATGGCCGACGAGGTCTATAAGGAAGTGCCTGGGATCCGTGAGGTCTATATCTGGCTCTGCAGTCAGATCGGCCAGCCCATCGACCAACCCCTCATCGCCTCCGCACAGTTGGTCTTAAGGCCTAACCTCCCTCTATCTTCCGTATCCGCTGAGGTCAAGGCGGTGATAGAGCGTGAGTTGGCCAACATCTACGACTTCACCCAGCGCCTGGCACAAGGGGAGTTTCCCGTCTGGTAGCCTAGTCTCGCTCTCCTCTGAGGCGGGGCACTGTAGGTAGTGAGGTGCCTCTGCCCCCCTATTTCTGGCTTTACTTTGTTAAGAAGGTGGGTTATAATCGCCTACGCATCGATTTGAACCGCCAGGAGGGGGTTTGAGAGCACTGGTCACAGGCATCACCGGCTTCGCCGGTAGCCATTTGGCGGATTACCTTTTGGCTCACACGGAGCTGGAGGTCTTTGGGATAGATCTAAGGGGTTTCCCCGCATCTGTCCCTCGCTCTGATAGACTCCATCTTTGCCAGGGAGATCTCTGCGATCCCGACTTTGTGCTTTCGAGCCTCGAGGAGGCCCAACCCCAATACCTCTTTCACCTAGCAGCCCAGGCCTTCGTTCCCCTATCTTGGGAGGACCCCTGGGGCACCTTAGCCAACAATATACGGGGGCAACTGAATCTGTTTCAGGGGATCCTCCGTCTGGGGCTCCGGTCTCGCATCTTGGTGGTGGGCTCTGCAGATGAGTACGGCATGGTACATCCTGAGGAGTTGCCTATCGGTGAAGATACCCCGTTACGCCCTTATAACCCCTACGCTGTCAGCAAGGTCGTCCAGGACATGCTAGGCTATCAATATTTTGCCAGCCATGGCCTTCATGTAGTCCGCGTCCGTCCCTTCAACCATATAGGGCCTCGTCAGTCGCCGGGCTTCGTGACTGCCGCCTTCGCTAAGCAGATCGCTGGGGCAGAGGCGGGAAGAAACCCCCCCGTAGTCAAGGTGGGAAATCTGGAAGCCAAACGGGACTTCACCGATGTGAGGGATATGGTGGCCGCCTACTATCTAGCCCTCTCCAAGGGGGAACCGGGAGAGGTCTACAATATCGGTTCCGGCATCGCTCGGTCTATCAGGGAGGTCTTGGATATTCTCTTGGCGGAGAGTAAGATCGAGTTGACTGTCCAGGAGGATCCGACCCGCCTCCGCCTCTCTGAGGTGCCTATCGTAGCCTGTGACTCTCGGAAGTTCAGGGAGCGTACCGGCTGGGAAGCACGTATCCCTTTAGAGGAGAGCCTGCGCGACATACTCAACTACTGGCGAGAGAAGGTTGAAAAGGAGGAGAAGTGGTGAAGAAGGCTTTGATCACCGGGATTACGGGGCAGGATGGCTCATACTTGGCCGAGTTCTTGCTGGAGAAGGGGTATGAGGTGATAGGGATGGTGCGGCGCACCAGTACAGTGAACTTCGACCGCATCAAGCACATCCAGGAGAAGGTCACCATCGTGCCTGGAGACCTATTGGACCAGGTATCTTTGATCGAACTCTTGCGGGAGCATCGACCCCAGGAGGTGTACAACTTAGCCGCCCAATCGTTCGTTCCCACCTCCTGGAATCAACCGGTTTTCACCGGAGAGGTGACCGCTTTAGGCGTAACCCGGATCTTGGACACTATCCGGCTGGTGGATCCAACAGCCCGGTTCTACCAAGCCTCCTCCAGCGAATGCTTCGGGAAGGTGAGGGAATCGCCACAGAACGAGAAGACCCCTTTCTACCCCCGAAGCCCCTACGGGGTAGCCAAGGTTTATGGCCACTGGATCACGGTCAACTACCGGGAGAGCTACGGGCTGCACGCCACCTCGGGCATTCTCTTCAACCACACCAGCCCGCGCCAGGGGCTGGAGTTCGTCCTGCGCAAAATCACCCACGGTGTAGCCCTCATCAAACTGGGGTTGGCCGACGAACTGCGCCTGGGCAACCTCGACGCCTGCCGTGACATAGGCTTTGCTGGCGATTACGTGAAGGCGATGTGGATGATGTTGCAACAAAAGGAGCCGGACAACTACGTGATCGCCACTGGTGAAACCCATTCGGTGCGGGAGATGTGCGAGACGGCCTTCCGCTATGCCGGCCTCGATTGGCAGAAGTACGTGGTGCAAGACGAGCGTTTTATGCGTCCCGCGGAGGTGGACTACTTGGTGGGCGACGCCACCAAGGCTCGAGAAGTTTTGGGTTGGGAGCCTACGGTCTCCTTCGAGGAACTCGTGCGGATGATGGTGGATGCCGACTTGGCCCTGGTCTCAGAAGAGGTGGGAGAGGATTAGCGTGGCAGCGGAGATCAAATTCGGCACCGATGGCTGGCGGGGGGTCATCGCCGAGGATTTCACCTTCCAGAACGTGCGTCGTTGTGCCCAAGGGGTGGCCTGGCACCTCATAGATTCGGAGCAGGCCGGTAAGGGCATGGTAGTGGGCTACGACACCCGTTTCGCTTCAGAGCATTTCGCGGCTGCCGTGGCGGAAGTCTTGGCCGGAAACGGGATAAAGGTCTACCTCTGCGACGAGGCCGCGCCCACCCCAGTGATAACCTATGCTATCCTGGAGAAAAGGACGGCGGGCAACATCATCATCACCGCTAGCCACAACCCGCCTTGGGATAACGGCTTCAAGGTGCGTTCCCAATATGGAGGGGCGGCGGGACCGGAGACCTTGGCCCAGATCGAGAGGAGGATCGCCGAGATCGATACGATAGAGCGGGTCTCCCTGGAAGAAGGGAAGAGGAGAGGCCTCATCGAAACCTTCGATCCCGCTCCAGCCTACCTAGCCCATCTGGGAGATCTCATAGATATAGAACCCCTCAAGGAGGCGGGGCTTAGGGTGGTTGTGGACTCCATGTGGGGCTCAGGCGTTGGCTGGCTAAAGGGTATCTTGAGCGGCGGAAGAACGGAAATCAAGGAGATACACGACAAGCGCCACCCTCTCTTTCCGGGCATGCTCCGTCCAGAGCCTATCCCACCCAACGTAGGTTTCCTCCAAGAGACGGTTAAGGCTTCAGGGGCGGACGTAGGATTGGCCACCGATGGCGACGCCGATCGTTTGGGCCTGGTGGATGAGAGAGGGCAGTTCGTCAACCAGTTGCAGGTGTACGCACTTTTAGCCCTTTACCTTCTTGAGTTGCGTGGCTGGCGGGGGCCCATCGTCAAGACCCTCTCCACCACCTCCATGCTCTATAGATTGGGAGAACTCTATGATGTTCCTGTCTATGAGACCGGGGTAGGCTTCAAGTATGTAGCCCCTAAGATGGTAGAGACCCAGGCGATGATAGGAGGGGAGGAGAGTGGCGGGTTCGCCTTTAGGGGCCATATCCCGGAACGGGATGGGATATTGGCCTGTCTTTTTATCCTCGACTTTCTGGTCCAAAAGGGTATGCACCCCTCGGAACTGGTCGATTATCTCTATTCCAAGGTGGGCCCCCATTACTATGACCGCATCGATAGCCTCATCCCCCCAGAAGAACGAAAAGCGATGGGGCAACGGTTGGAGGCCGCTCGACCTCAGGAGATCGCGGGTTTAGAGGTTACCGGTATTAACACCATGGACGGCTTCAAATTCGAACTGGAGGGGGGGGCTTGGCTTCTGGTCCGCTTCTCGGGCACGGAACCCAAGATCAGGATCTATGGGGAGGCGACCAGCGAAGAGCGGTTGAAGGAGATGCTGGAAGAGGGGATGCGGCTGGCGGGGCTTGAGGGGTCGAAGGTTGTTGACTGACACCCACTGTCATCTCCATCTTCGCCAGTTCGACCTCGACCGGGACGAGGTGATGGCTAGAGCCGAAGCGAATGGGGTGACCAAGATCATTGAAGTGGGGATCGATCTGGAATCAGATAAAGAGGCGATAGTCCTGGCTACTAGACACCTGCAGCTCTATGCCGCCGTGGGGATACACCCCCATGAGGCGGGGAAGGCGACCCAGGAAACCTGGGCAGAGTTGCGGAGTTTGGCCTCCCAGCCTGATGTGGTAGCCATAGGGGAGACAGGCTTGGATTACTACCGTCGCCGTTCACCCCGCGAAAAGCAGAAGGAGGCTTTGAGAAGGCAACTAACCTTGGCTAGGGAGTTAAAGAAGCCCGTCATCCTCCACGACCGAGAGGCCCACGACGACCTACTAGCCATGCTGGAGGAACATGGAGAGGGGCTCGCGGGGGTCTTCCATTGCTTCTCTGGCGACCTAGCGATGGCGGAAAAGTGTCTAGAGATGGGGTTTTACATCTCCATCGCCGGGCCCGTGACATACAAGAGCGCTCACCGGCTGCGGGAGCTGGCTCACACTCTGCCCCTGGAGAGGTTACTCCTGGAGACCGATTCTCCCTTCCTTTCTCCCTATGGGGGAAGGAATGAGCCGGCCAATGTGAGAGCCGTAGCCCAAAAGATCGCCGAGGTGAGAGGGATCCCCTGGGAAGAGGTAGCCCGAACGACGACGAAAAACGCAGCGCTCTTATTCGGCTTGTAGAAAGGTAAGCATGAGGAGAAAGACCATCTCTTCTAAGCGTTTCTCTTCCATCCTCAGCCCTATTCGGGAGGAGTTGCGCCAGGTGGAGGCGAGGATGGGGGAAGCACTCATCACCGACGAAGAGCCCTTGACCGTCATATTGAGAGGTCTCTTCATTAGCGGCGGCAAGCGGTTGCGGCCGGCTTTGACGATCTTAGCCTCCAAGTTTCAGCAGTCGAAGGCGAGCAAGGTAGTGGCCCTGGCCGCGGCGGTGGAGATGCTCCATACCGCTACCTTGGTCCACGATGACATGATCGACAACTCGTTCATGCGGCGGGGCAACCCCACTCTGAATGCCGCTTGGAATGATGAGGTTGTTGTCCTGGTGGGGGATTACCTCTTTGCTCGCTCGGCGGCTCTGGCTGCGGAGACGGAAAACCCACGCATCATCTCCCTTTTCGCCAAGACCCTCATGCTCATCTCTTCCAGCGAACTGAGGGAAGCGTTGAGCATAGCGAAACCCAACCGGGAGGATTACTACTGGCGCATCTCCAAGAAGACAGCCTCCCTTTTCGCTGCTGCTACAGAGGGTGGCGCTCTCTTAAGCGAGGCGGCGGAGGAAGAAGTTCAGGCCCTGAGAAGTTATGGCTACAACTTAGGGATGGCTTTCCAGATCATGGACGACATCTTGGATTTCACCGGCGACGAGGAGGAACTGGGCAAGCCCATCGGCAGCGATCTTCGTCAAGGGGTTATCACCTTACCGGTCTTATACTTCTTGGAAGAGAACCCCGATGGGGGGAGTGTGGAGAAGATCTTGAGAGGTGGGGAGGAGAGAGAGGAGCATATCCACTCTCTGGTGACCAGGATAAAGGGTTCGGGGGCCATTGGATCCTCCCAAGCCGAGGCCCAGGGTTTCACGGAAAAAGCCAAGGAAGCGCTGTCGATCCTACCAGCCA
>DMLA01000261.1 GCA_003453555.1 Chloroflexota bacterium
GCTCCCAGCCACCAAGGAGCCCACGGGGGCGGCCAGTCCCTTGGAGAGACAGAACATGACCGAGTCGGCGTCTCTGGTGAGTTCCTGGACCCCCACCCCCAGGCTGATGGCGGCGTTGAAGATGCGAGCGCCATCCAGGTGCAGGGAAAGGTGATTACGTTTGGCTATGGCGGCCACCGATTCCATATAATCAGGGGAGAGGACAGCCCCGCCGCAGCGGTTATGGCTGTTCTCCAAGCAGATCAAGCGGGTGGGGGGAAAATGTATATTTGGTGGTCGGATAGCCGCTTCTATCTCTTGGAGATCCAAAGTGCCATCCTCTTGGTTGGTCAAGGGTCGGAGTTGTATCCCCCCCAACCCTGCCGCTCCGCCTACTTCGTAGAGGAAGGTATGGCATCGGTCTCCCAATATCACCTCGTCGCCCCGCTGGCAGTGGGTCAAGAGGGAGACCAGGTTCCCCATGGTGCCTGAGGCCACGAAGAGGGCCGCCTCCTTCCCCACCATCTCCGCCCCTAACTCCTCCAAACGGTTCACTGTGGGGTCCTCTCCGAAGACATCGTCCCCCACCTCGGCTCGGTACATCGCCTCCCGCATGGAAGGAGTGGGCTGGGTCACGGTGTCGCTGCGCAGATCGATGACCCTCATCTTGCCTCCCTTCTACCTCTTAAACCCTCCAAAACCCTCTTTAACTCCCCCGGCAAGGGAGCCTCCAACTCCAGATATCGGCCACTCGGCGCTCGGAAGCCCAAGATATGAGAGTGGAGAAACTGCCTCTTTAACTCTAACCGCTTTTTGCGGAAGCCATAGACCGAATCACCCACCACCGGATGGCCTAGGAAGGCCAGATGGACTCGCACCTGATGCGTTCGTCCGGTGCGGGGCATGGCCTCCACCAGGGTATAGCCCTCAAGGTGCTTGCGCACCTGGTACTCGGTCACCGCCTCCCGCCCTCCACGCAGCACCGCCATCCGCTTCCGGCGCCTAGGGTCCCGCCCGATGGGAGCCTCGATGACCCCCTGCGCAGGCTTCAGGTGCCCCTCCACCAAGGCCAGATAGACCTTCTTCACCTCTCCCCGCTTGAACTGTTTTTGCAGGTTCCGTCGCGCAGGCTCGTTCTTGGCCACCACCATCAGCCCCGAGGTATCCTTGTCCAACCGATGAACGATGCCCGGGCGAGAGCCTGGGAGTTGTGAGAGAGAGGGGTAACGGGCCAAAAGGGCGTTGACTAAAGTGCCCTTCTTATGCCCATAGGAGGGGTGGACCACCATGCCCGCTGGCTTATTCACCACGGCCAGGTCCTGGTCCTCATAGACTATATCGAGGGGTAGTTCCTGAGCCAGGGGCCCAGGCTCCTCAGGAGGTGGCAACTGGACTCGGATGCGCTCCCCAGGGGAGAGGAGATAACTGGCTTTGGCCACGGCCCCCTCCACGGTCACCCGGCCCTGGCGGATGAGGCGTTGAACCTGGGAACGGGAGAGAGCCAAGGGGCCGATCAGGTACTTATCTAGTCTCTCTCCCCCTTCCGCCACTAGGAACTCTCTGACTTCCTCCGTACGAGAAAGCGGGGCCCCTTCATCGCGCCCCGCCTCGGCTCTCACCATCTCTCCTTCCCGCAGGGATACTTGACGTACAGGCCTCCTTCTCGCTGCGCCAGAAATAGAGGGCCAAGATACACACCCCTACCACTACAGCGCTATCCGCCAGGTTGAAGATGGGCCAGACTTTGAAATCTATGAAGTCGATGACGTGGCCGTAGTGCAAGCGGTCGAGCAAGTTGCCTGCCGCTCCTCCTAACTGCATGCCCAAAGCGATGCGAAGCCAAGGCTGACCCCTGGGGATATGCCTCTCGTAGAGAAGGATGGCTACCACCACAACGATGGCTACAATGGCTAGGAGGGTTCCCTGATCGGGGAGGAGTCCAAAAGCGGCCCCGGTATTGGTCACCAGGGTAAGGCTCACCAGCCGCTTCAGGGAGGTTATGGGGTTCCAAGGCTCTCCCCACCGGAGGTTCCGTAGAACCAGATATTTGCTCCCCTGATCGACCAAGAAAATTAGAAGGGCCACCCCAAAGAGAAGGGCCCACCTATAGCCTTCAGCCAGCCTCCCTTCCCTCACCGCCTCCTCTCGCGACGCTCCATGCACTCGATGCAGAGGCTGGCAGAGGGGATAGCCTTCAACCGCGCGTAGTCTATCTTCTCGCCGCAATCTAAGCAGTAGCCGTAGGTTCCTCGCCCGAACCGCTCTAGAGCCTCTTCCACCTGCTCCAACTGGCGCTCTAAGGTCTGACGAAGAGCCAGGTTCTTAGCCTGCTCGAAGACCTCTGAGGCATCGTCGGCCATATGGTTGCCGTAGCCAGGATGCTCCTGCCCTCCGATGGTCAACTGGGAGATCTGTTCCTGGAGACGCACCCTCTGCTCTTCTAGGCTCTTCTTCAATAGGTCTTGTTTCACTGTCATCCCGGCCCTCCTTCCGCTCCCTTGCGGAGGCCTTTCGACAACCTAAAAAGGGCTCCCGCCCAACTCGTTGCTCATATTCTACCCCATAAAAAGAAAAGTGGCAAGTTTTAGCAAACTAGCCCCTTCTGAAGTTGATAAGGGCGGAATCGAGGCTTCAGCCGGAGCCACCTATCCTTATCCTTACAGGGTCCCTGTGGGAAAGCATCCCTGTGGGAAAGGCTCAAATCCTTGCTGATAAGAGCGGAATCGAGGCTTTAGCCGGAGGCTGGAAACTCTAACTCCACATTGAGTAAGCACACGTGATCTTCGCTCTTGGGACTATAGGGCTATTGACATCTAGCCTGCGGCTATTGTAGACTCGGATGAGAAGACTAAGCAAGAATCCACATCGCAGCATCGTTGCCATAGCGCGTTGTGGGAGGCGACAGTATGAAACATTGAGGCCGACTATCTTGCCTGGCAAAGGCTGGGAGATTGTCGGCTTTATCTTTAGAGCGTGATAAATAGAACCCCTGAGCAGCCCTCCTGGGTTGAGAGGCTCAAAGAGTGGTGAGGAAGGAGGTAGGGAAGCAGTGACAAAGCATAAGGAGGGCAAAGGGAGCAACTCAAAATGGGAATTCAAGCGCATCTATGCGGTGGTCAGTGCGGCTTTGGAGGTGCCGCCGAGAAGTGTGTGAAGTGTGGTGCTCGGCCTGCACGCATCCCTGCTCAACTATGCGGTCGGTGTGACTTCGGCAGTGACCCACTCAAGTGCGTGAAGTGCGGTTTTTGGCCCGCAAGCTACCCCGCTAGGCTTTGTGACGCGTGCGCCTCTGGAGGTGAGGCCAGTAGGTGTGTCAAGTGCGGTGGACAAATCTAGTGAGACCCGAAATCGCCTAACAGGAGTATGCTTGGGGCTCTTCCCAGCCCCCCAAATGCCTCCCGCACCGCCGAACAGACAAGATATTGGGCAGCACGGAACTCCCGCAGGCCTTCACCATCTGCTGTCAGAGTGATAGAAGTAGTGTGAGGGTATCCCCACGCTGACTCATAACTCGGCCGCCACGAGGCCGACCGAGCAACAACAGCCCTTTTCGAGTGAGGAACGAAGAGGCTCGCGGTCGCTCCAGAATCGCCGCGGAGTGTAGGGCAGATAGTGGGACGCTAGACGGGAACCGCCATGAACAACGATGAGAGAGTCATAAGTTTACTAGGGCGCATCGTCAAAGAGATGGCCCGAAAGGAGACCGCCGTGAACGACGCTCAGAGAGTCACAAGGGTGCTAGAGGAAATCCTAAAGGAGATGCGTGAGGGCAACCGTAAGCTAGGCGAAATCAACAGTACCGTCCAGCGGATCGAGCGAGGCATCGACCGGATCAGCTCCATTGAGAACATGCTCAGAAACATAGATATGAAGATAAAGGGATTCTGATTACTGTCGATCTTGCCCTGACTTCTCACATAGCGTGAGGACCGACCTTAGCCCTCTTGGGTCAAGCGGCTCAAGGAGTGGTGGAAAGGGAGGGGAGATGGGTGAGGAGCTGGATGATATACTCCAGGATATGCCGTCAACGAGTCGTCAGAGTCAGCGTCCTAGGACGGTGAACGACTTGCAGAAAGGAGTGAGTGCTATGGCTGAGACCAGTGGTTCGCTACCAATAGACAGAGCTCAAATAGAACGACTTGTGAAATTGTATTGGCTGGAAACCTACCTGTTTACCGACGTGCACGAGAAGTTCGAGCAAGGCGAGGGCATATCTGAGTTCGACTTCTATTGCATAGTATATTGGAAGCGGAACGCCAGCAAGACTAATATCCAGAAGGGCCTTGCCAAATTGGGCAAAACGCCAGCAGAACTCCTTGATGAGGTAAGGCGGGCAGAGGAAATCGAGGCGAAGTTCGAGGTCTTGACCCAGGTTAGCGGTATCGGCGTCGCCATAGCGTCAGCGATACTGGCGGTCTGCTATCCAGAAGAGTATACGGTCGTTGACACCTACGTGCTCAGGATGCTGAAAGACTGGGGATGTCTCTCAGATCACTCTCTGACTGATGAACGATACCTTGAGTATAACAAATTGTGCAAACGGTGGAGTCGCGAATTGGGCATATCTCTGAGACAGGTGGACCGGGTTCTATGGGCGAAGGCGTGGAAGGAGCGCGTTGTACCGCCTCCTCTCT
>DMLA01000193.1 GCA_003453555.1 Chloroflexota bacterium
TGGGCTATGTGGCGAGCCTCCCTCCTCAGAAGAGGAGGCTCGAATGGGACGTTGAAGTCGAGGGGGTAGAGGTGGATCTGGAAGAAGGGGAGAGGGTATTCGTTCCCTTGGCGAACTTGGAGCTCTTGGAGGGCTCTAGCCTATAGGTATCCTGGTTAAAAGGAGGGAGGAGATGAGGGATTGGGCAGGCTTTGGCCAAAACAGGATCTTCACCGTGATCGCCCTAGGCCTGGTGGGTCTTTTGATCCTGGGTCTTTTAGGCATCGGGGGTCTTATCTTCTTCACCAGGTTGCGGGGCCCGGCTACCCCTACGGTGGTGGCTGAACTCACACCAACCGCTACGCCCACTAAAGCGCCGACCGCCACACCCACTAGAACACCGACTTCCGTCCCCACCCCCACGCCCACCTGGGTGGCTACCCCTTCTCCCACCCCAGTAGTGACCCCTACACCGACAGAGGAGGGGGTGCCAGAGACAGGGTGGGGCCCCTTAGGGGGGGCTCTGCTAGGTAGTTTCTTGACCATTCTGATCTTTGTAAGCCGACGGCTCCGTTTCGCTGCTCGGTCTTAGTCTTCTCCCTTAGAAAGGCCGTCTGCACTTTCGTGTAGATGGCCTCTCATATCTCTGGAAGGGGCTAGCCCCTTTGGTGGCAAGTGTCGAACACGGGCGGTTCGCCTTGGAGAAGACGGTCACCGCCGATATGGGGAGGATTATTTAGAGTGAGAGATACGAAGGGGTTCTTGAACCTCCTGGCTAAAGAGGCGGGAGAGATCCTCTTGGCCAACTTCGGCCGAGCGAAGGAGGCGGCTAGGAAGGGAGAGATAGACCTGGTGACCGAGGCTGATCTGGCCTCCCAACGGCTCATCGTGGAGGCTATCCGGCAGAGGTATCCAGATCACACCATCCTCTCCGAGGAGGCACCGCGCCTGGAGGGGAAGAGCGAGTTCACCTGGCTCATCGACCCTCTCGATGGCACCATTAACTACTTCCACGGCTACCCCGCCTTCGCCATATCGATCGCCCTAAAGGAGAGGGAAGAGATAACCCTGGGGGCGGTTTACGACCCCTTGCGGGATGAGTTCTTCTACGCTCAGAAGGGGGAAGGGGCCACCCTCAATGATAAAGGGGTCAAGGTCTCCACCACCCATAGACTCATCTCTTCCCTTCTGGCTACCGGCTTCCCCTACCAGCGGGTCGCTATCCCAGACAACAATGTGCCAGAGTTCAGTCGGCTGGTCACCCGGGTGCAAGGGATAAGGCGGGGAGGCTCCGCGGCCTTGGATCTGGCCTACGTGGCTGCGGGACGGCTGGACGGCTACTGGGAGATGCACCTCAGCCCTTGGGACTGGGCGGGCGGCGGGCTTCTGGTGGAGGAGGCGGGAGGGGTGGTGACCGACCTTGAAGGTGGGCCTTGGAGTCCTTTCAAGAGGGGCATCGTAGCCACCAACGGTCGTATCCACGAGGAACTCATCTCTGAACTGAAGGCGGCAGCAGATGCGGTGAGGAGATGAGAGCCAAATATCTCCCCGCGGCGTTTGGGACAGCGAAGGTCTGTTGCCCTGGTGAGGAGAAGGTTCAACCGTGCATCATGGAGGAAAGAGATGGAATATAGCCTCCTAGTTATGGATCATTTTCTGAACCCCCGCAACGTGGGAGATGTAGAAGGGGCCGACGGCGTGGGGATGGCGCGCAACCTTCAAGATGGCGACACGGTGCGCCTCTCCATCAGAGTAGTGGATGATCGGATCGAGGAGGCGAAATTCAAGGCTCAGGGGTGCGTGGCCGCCATCGCCGCCTCAAGCATGCTCACCGAACTCATCGAGGGCCGCTCCCTGGATGAGGCTTTGGCCATCACCAAAGAAGATTTGGTTCAAAGCCTGGGGGGCTTGCCGGAGCGGAAGGCGAGATGCTCCCTCACCGGCCCTGAGGCTTTGCGTGAGGCGATCGAGGATTATCGACGCCAATCAGGGGTGGCTCTTGTACGTCGGTGAAGCGATGATCCAAGAGATGGAGGAGAAGTTCGGCCGGCCGGAGGTCTTGCGCCTGACACAAGAGATAACTCCTGAGGAGATGGCCCTGGTGCGGAGCAGCCAGAAGCATGGCCGAGCCCATGATATCACCCTTTTCATCTTCCGGGGAGAGAAATTGGTTCTCATTCGAAAACCGATCCACCCTCCGGGGGTCTTTAGGGCTCCCAGCGGGGGACTCAACCCCGGAGAGCCCTTCGAGGAGGGGGCTAAGAGGGAGGCCCGGGAAGAGACGGGGCTGGAGATAGAGATAGAGCGGTATCTACTTCGCATCCAGGTTCGGTTCATCTGTGGCGAGGAAGATATAGAGTGGAGTAGCCACGTCTTCTCCGCCAAGGCCGTGGGCGGAGAATTGGCCCCAGAAGATACTAGAGAGATCCTGGCCGCAAGGTGGGCCACTTTGGAGGAACTCCAGGGGCCGATAAGGGAGGCGGTCCTAGCCCCCGGTTGGGGTCTTTTGGACTACCGGGTGACCCTCACGGATAGAGCCGTGGCCCTCTTGCAGAAGGAGCAAAGTTGTGCTCCCTGAAATATAATCGTAAAAGCGGAGGACAGATGAAGGAGGCTTTAACCCTTTTGGCGGTCTTCGCGCACCCAGATGATGAGTCCTTTGGGCCAGCCGCAACCTTAGCCAAATATGTGGCCGAAGGGGTGCGGATCACTCTCCTTTGTGCCACGCGAGGAGAGGCAGGGGAGATAAGCGACCCCCAACTGGCCACGCCTGAGACCCTCGGTGAGGTACGGGAGGAGGAACTCCGCTGCGCCTGTCGGGTCATCGGCATTCAAGAGCCGCGATTCTTGGGCTACAGGGATGACCAGATGAGCAGTTATGACCCTCAGGAGGTGGAAGGAAAGGTCGTCCGAGCCATCCGGGAAGTGAGGCCCCAGGTGGTTCTCACTTTTGGCCCCGACGGGATCTCGGGACACTTGGATCATATCACCATAGGAAAGGCGACCACCGATGCTTTCTTCTCCGCCGGGGATGAGGAGAGGTTCTCGGAGCATATAGCGGAGGGGCTATCCCCCCATCAGGCCGAAAAGTTATATTATGTGGCCGTCCCCCGCAGCCGTTTCCGGGCCATGTCCCTGGACCTGCCCGGCACCTGCGACGATCGGATCACCACAGTTATCGACGTGGTGCCCTTCTTGGAGGTGAAGAAGCAGGCTCTAGCCTGTCATAAGACCCAACTCCCTCCCGGCAACCTCTTCGCCCAGATATCCGACGAGGAGATGCGCAAGTGGTGGGGAAAGGAGCACTTCGTGCTGGCCGCTAGCCGAGTAGGGCTCCCTTCAGAGGTGGAGACCGACCTTTTCTGGGGCCTGGGAAAATGAGGGAGAAAGGGTTATCCCTCCTGCCATCTTCGCTCACCCTGATGACAAAAGGCTCTTTTCCGGCTTGCATTAGGGGGGAGGGGTTATGATTTCAGATAGTTACGAACGAGGCCGATCCTTTTTGGGCCGGTTGCCTCACGGGGGCGACCTCTTGAAGAGCATAAAGGGGTTTTGCCAAGAAAATGGTATCACCTTGGGGGTATTTACCGCTCTAGGGGCGGTGAAATCAGCCCGGCTGGCTTATTATGATCAAGAGAGCCGAGAGTACAAAGGCTTCGCCGTAGATGAGCCTATGGAGATAGTCTCCTGTATAGGGAATATCTCCTTGCGCGACGGTCAGCCTATCGTCCACGCCCATCTGGCCCTCTCAAATGGAGAGGGTAGGACCATCTCTGGCCACCTCAGGCCCGGCACTCCCATCTTCGCCTGTGAGATCTTCATCCAGGAACTTCTGGGGGAGCCTCTAGTGAGGAGGCAGGATGAGGAGACAGGGGTGCCCCTTTGGTGGAGAGGCTAGCACTCATCTCTGGCTCGACTGAGGGCGGTTGGCCGATCGGCCATGAGAGGTGTAGGGCCTGCCGGTCTTATAGAAAAGGGGGATGAGATCTCTTGCTATACTAGGCATTTAGGTGACCTCTTCGCTGCGGCGGGGATCGAGAATACTGAGGAGAACCGCAAGAAGGCCGATGGTTTCATCCGGGAAATCATGGCCATGAAGGAAGAAGGTTATCCGGTAGTGTGGCGAGAGGTAAAGAGCCGCTTGGCCGATCCAGATAAGAGCCTGGAGTTAGCCCACCAACTGCACCAGGCGTTCGCCAAAGCGTAGTAGTTTCTAAAGGATGGAAGCGATGGAGATAAGAGACCTCAGCTCAGAAAACCTCTTCTATGTTGCCCGCTGCACCCATGAGAAGGAGGATGAGGAGACCACTTGGGCGGCTCAGGTGCGGGGCGTTTGGTTGACCTCGCTTATGGTTAAGGGGTTACGGGGCAAGGTGGCCTATAAAGGCGACAACCCTGTGGGTTTCATCCAATACCTCCCCATAGAGCACTCGCCTATCGATGTAGTAGGCCAAGACTTGACCGTGATCCCTTGTCTGGTCTCCACAGTCAAAGGCCAAGGGCATGGGCGGGCTCTCATACAAGCAGCAGAGGAGGACGCTAGGCGGACGAGCAGAGGGATCGTCATCCCAGCCTTCGATCACGACTTCTGGTTCATGCCGGCCTCTTACTTTCAGAGACTGGGCTATCAGGAGGCAGACCGCCAGAAGACCTATGTCATCCTGTGGAAAGCCTTCGCTCCGGTCGATCCGCCGTTCATAATGGGGAGGAACTATCAGTTCGTGTCGGAGCCAGGGAAAGTAGTTGTCGACCTCTTCTGGAACAGGTGGTGCAAAACCAGCATCATCGAGGCGCAGCGAGTACGGGGGGTCTGCGTCGAATATGGAGACCATGTTCTTCTTAAGGAGTACGATGCCAGCCAGCGAGCCACGCTGGAAAGGTATGGAATAAACCGCGCCCTCTTCTTCAACGGCAAATCCAGATTCTGGGGTCATGAGGCTCCCAAAGAGGGAATCAGGGAAGAGATCGAAAAAGCGTTGGCTATAATATGAGGTATCCAATCCAACGGTCAAAGGAGGGAAAAAATGGAGATCAAAAAAGTAGGGGTTGTCGGCTGTGGCCTCATGGGCTCTGGCATCGCTCAGGTTTGTGCTCAAGCCGGCTACCAAGTAGTGGTGAGCGAGATCACCGAGGAACTGCTCCAGAAGGGGTTAAACAATATCAAGCGGTTCCTGGCTAAGGGGGTGGAGAGGGGGAAGGTCACGCCGGAGGAGATGGATGCCGCGCTAGCCCGAATCCAAGGGACGGTGGATATCCAGGATTTCGAAGATTGCGACCTGGTCATCGAAGCCATCATCGAGAATATGGAGGCCAAAAAGGAGGTCTTCGCCTCCCTGGATGGGATATGTCCGCCGCACACTATCCTGGCCTCTAACACCTCATCGCTCTGTATCACGGAGATAGCCTCCGCAACGAAGCGGGGGGAGAAAGTACTGGGCCTACACTTCTTCAACCCCGTCCCCCTGATGAGGCTTTTGGAGATAGTGCACACTATCCTCACCTCTGAGGAGACCTTCGAGAGGGCGAGAAAGTTCGGCGAATCTCTAGGGAAAGAGATCGTGGTGGCCAAGGATACCCCGGGGTTCATCGTTAATCTACTTTTGATCCCCTACCTTTTGGACGCCGTAAGGGCCTTGGAAAAGGGCGTGGCTACCAAAGAAGACATCGACAAGAGCATGGTCTTGGGGTTGAACCATCCTATGGGTCCTTTCACCCTTTTGGATCTCTTAGGTCTGGATACCACTCTCTTCATCGCCGACGCGATGTACGGGGAGTTCAAAGAGAGCCGCTATGCGGCCCCACCCCTTTTGCGCCGCATGGTCACCGCAGGACATCTAGGGCGGAAGACAGGCAAAGGTTTCTACGACTACCAATAGTGCTAAAGTCTGATGAGAGTCACGGTGAAAGTAGGGGAGCCTCTCCGAAGCGCGGTGGGAAGCAGGAAGGTGGCCTTGGAGTTGCCGAAAGGCGCTACTGTAGCCGACCTTCTCTCCTCTCTGGCCGATAGGTATCCCGGTTTCCGACATGAGTTCTACGAGCGGGAGATCGATCTCCCCTATGCTCTCTTCTTGAACGAAGGCCAAATAAAGTTAGATGAGGTAGAGAAGACCCCGGTGAGCGAAGGGGATACCCTCTTCATCTTTCTTCCCGTGGCGGGGGGATAAGTTGTCGTCTGGTAGGTTGGGCCGCGACTTTTACGCTCGTGACACCTTAAAGGTGGCTCGGGAACTTTTGGGCAAGCGGTTGGTGCGGGTTATAGATGGGGAGCGGTTAAGCGGCCTCATCGTGGAGACGGAGGCCTACATCGGGGAGGAGGATAGAGCCTGCCACGCTTCGCGGGGGCGGACTCCCCGCACGGAGGTGATGTACGGCCCACCGGGCCACGCCTATATCTACTTCATCTACGGGATGTACCACTGTCTAAACGTGGTTACAGATGGGGTGGGCTTCCCCGCCGCGGTTCTCATCAGAGGGATCCAGCCTGAGGAGAGCGTCGAATATATGCGCCGGAATCGCCGCTTCCCTCCAGAGGGGGAACTGACCAACGGGCCGGGGAAACTCTGCCAAGCCCTGGCCATCGACCGAAGCCTCAACGGCCTTGACCTCTGTCAAAGCGACCTACTTTTCATCGAAGAGACAAGGGCGGTAGATCCAGGGGAGATAGAAGTCACGCCTCGCATCGGCATCCGGACCGATGAGATAGCGAAAAGGAGGCCTTGGCGTTTCCTTCTGGGTGGCAAGGTATAGCCTGAAATGCGCGGGCCTCATTTCAGCCACATTTGACTATTCGTTCCAAATATGATATATTTTGCTACAAAGCCACTAACTGGGGCCGTTTCTCCTGGGAGCCGACCCCGTTCTTTCTGGTGTAGGAGGTAGAATCTGAGACAGTGCACGAGTACCACGCACTGAGGTGACCAACATAGAAAAGAAGCAACGCATCAACGAGGCGATCAGGGCTAAGGAGGTCCGGCTCATCGATGAGTCGGGTAAGCAGGTGGGGGTAGTTCCCCTCTCTCAGGCCCTGGCCATCGCCAGGGAGCGAGATCTCGATGTGGTGGAGGTCGCTCCCCAGGCTGTTCCCCCCGTTTGTCGCCTTATGGATTACGGTAAGTATATCTATGAGCGAGCCAAGAGGGAGAAGGAGGCGCGCAAGGCTCAGCGGGTGGAGATCAAGGAGATTCGCCTGCGCCCCAAAACGGGCCACCACGATAGGAACCTCAAGGTTAAGAGGATACGCGACTTTTTGGCTAAGGGTCACAAGGTGAAGGTGCGGGTGCTTTTCAGAGGTAGGGAGCGAAGTCACCCTGAGATAGGGAGGGAGATATTGCAAGGGCTGGCCGAGGAACTAGGTGATATGGCCAGCGTGGAGCACTCTCCCAAGATGGATGGTCGGAGTATGCTGATGATCCTTTCCCCGGCCAGCGAGAAATAGGGTTCTTCGGGGCGATCTACTTTGGACGGGCGCCTCGGGCGCCCGTTAGCATGAGAGAAGGTTAAGGTGCCTAAGATAAAGACCCATAAAGCCACAGCCAAGAGGTTCAAGATCACCGGTTCGGGCAAGATACGCCGCCTAAAGGGAGGGAGGAGCCACCTCCGCCGTAAGAAGCGGAAACAGACGAAGCGGCTCTTCGATAAGACGATCCCCCTGGAAACGGGGGGCGAAATAAAGCGAGTGAAGCGGCTAGCGCCTTATCTCAAGAAGGGATAGAGATGCCTAGGGTTAAGGGCGGGCCTAGGGCCCGTAGACGCCACAAGAAGGTCATAAAACTTACCAAGGGGCAGTATGGGACCAGGCATTCCCTCTATAGGCGAGCCCATGAGGCTATGTTGAAATCCCTCACCCACGCCTATCGCGACCGGCGGAGGCGGAAGAGGGATTTCAGGCGCCTCTGGATACAGAGGATTAACGCCGCAGCCAGGGAGCAGGGCCTCTCCTACAGCCGCTTCATGGCTGGGCTCAAGAAAGCGGGGGTAGAACTAGACCGCAAGATGCTGGCCGATCTGGCGGTGAACGACGCCCAGGTCTTCAAAGAGTTAGTGGAGGCAGCGAAATCGGCCTCCTGAGGTGACCTCTTGATTATCAGCCTGGCCAATGAGAAGGTG
>DMLA01000260.1 GCA_003453555.1 Chloroflexota bacterium
ATAAAGTGGTAGGGGTCACCGATTTCTGCGACTACCCAGAAGAGGCCCGAGAGATAGAGAGGGTGGGGGGTGTAGAGCCCAACCTTGAGAAGATCGTGGATTTAGAGCCAGACTTGGTGCTCTACATAGGGGGTGCAGCCCAGTTGGAGAAGACCCAAACCATGGAGGATCTGGGCTTGACCGTGCTGGTGCTGGCTCCCTCGGACATCGAGGGCATCTTTGCTGACATCGAGTTAGTCGGGCGAGCCACGGGGACCGAGGATGAGGCCGCTGACCTGGTGAGCGAACTGAGGGCCCGGATGGACGGGGTGCTCTCACGGGTGGCCCAGGCAGAGAGGCAACCATTGGTCTTCTACGAACTGGATGCCACAGATCCCACAAGACCTTGGACCGCTGGCCCGGGTTCCTTCATCGACGCTCTGATAACTATGACTGGTGGTATCAACCTTGGAGCGAGCGCAGGGATGGAATGGGCCCAGTTCAGCACCGAAGAGATCATCGCCCAGGATCCGGAGATCATCATCCTTGGCGATGCCAATTATGGGGTGACCGTGGAGTCGGTGGAAGAGCGTCCCGGATGGGGGGTGATGACCGCTGTCAAGGAGGGAGCGATCTACCCCATAGACGATACCCTGGTCAGCCGTCCGGGGCCTCGCATCGTTGATGGCTTGGAGGAGTTGGCTAGGATAATACACCCTGAGATTTTCAAGTGAGGTTTGGGGCTAGGGGGCCTTCGGCCCCCTAGCCCCGGGAGAGGGGCTTTGGTGAAGAGATCACTGACCGTCTTTCCCCTTCTCAGCGGGGTTCTCATCGCAGGCGTGGTATTAGCCGCCTCTCTGGGGGCGGTGGTGGTGCCCTTCGACCAGGTAGCGCGGCTGCTTATCAGCCGCCTGCCAGGGGTGGATATCTCTCCCACCTGGTCGGAGGGGGTGGAGGCTATCATCTTGCAGATCCGTTTACCCCGGGTAACTGCTGCCCTGGTGGTAGGTTTCGCCCTGGCGGTGGCGGGGGTGATCTTCCAGGGGCTTTTAAGGAACCCCATGGCCGACCCTTATATCATCGGCACCTCTGGAGGGGCTGCCCTAGGGGCCACCGTGGCTCTGCTCTTGCCGGTGCAGATCGTCTGGTATGGCTTCACTTTGGTGCCTTTGGCTGCTTTCGTGGGGGCCCTAGCGGCGGTGCTGGTGGTCTACAACCTGGCTCGGGTGGGGCCCCGAACGCCAGTGACCACTCTGCTTCTGGCCGGCTTCGCGGTCAGTTCCATGCTGGCGGCGGTGATGTCCTTTCTTATGATGTTAAGCGGCACAGGGCTGCGGCGCATAATCCTCTGGACCATGGGCGGGTTAGGAGGGGGGCGGTGGGAGCAACTGATAATCGTCACCCCCTTGATTCTTCTGGGGATGGGCTGGAGTTACCTCTACGCTGGCGACCTGAACGCCCTCTCCTTGGGGGAGGAGCAGGCGGCCTATGTGGGGGTGCCGGTTGAACGGCGGAAACTGACCCTCTTGATCCTGGGCTCTCTCCTTACGGCGGCTGCCGTCTCCGTAAGTGGATTGGTGGGCTTTGTGGGGTTAGTGATCCCCCATGTGGCGCGGCTAATCTTAGGCCCAGATCATCGTCTGCTCCTACCTGCCGCAGCGCTCCTGGGAGGGCTCTTTTTAGTCCTCTCGGACCTCTTGGCTCGGCTCCTTCTAGCGCCAGCGGAGTTGCCAGTAGGGGTCATCACCGCTCTGGTGGGTGCTCCCTTTTTCATCTATCTTTTGCGGCGTAGTAAGAGGGAGTATGGTTTCTGAAGGGGGAGGTCATGTCTGAAGGAAGAGAGGATCGATATATCCTCGAGGCGCGAGAGGTGGATTTTTCCTATTACGATGGCCTGGTCATCAAGAGCGTGAGCCTGGGTTTGAGAAAAGGGGATATCGTGGGCCTTATCGGCCCCAACGGCTCTGGGAAGACCACCTTTCTCAGGATCCTGAGTGGCTTCTTGCCCCCCAAATCAGGAAGCGTTTACCTCTCGGGGCGGGATTTGGGACAGATGAGCCGTCGGGATATCGCCCGCCTCATCGCCGTGGTACCTCAGGAACTGGAGATGCTCTTCTCCTTCTCTGTCTGGGAGATGGTGATGATGGGGAGGACGCCCCATGCCCCTCGCCTGCTGGGAGCGGGACGACGGGATAGGGAGGTGGTAGAGCGGGTGATGGAGCGGGTAGGCATCCAGTACCTGGCTCAGAGGCCCTTCCAGGAGCTCTCTGGGGGTGAACGGCAGAAGGTGATAGTGGCCATGGCCCTGGCCCAAGAGCCGGATATCCTCCTCCTGGACGAGCCCACGGTGCACCTGGATATAAACCATCAGGTGGAGGTCTTGGAACTCTTGAGGAGGCTCAACAGGGAGTCCGGTCTTACGGTGCTGGCCACCATGCATGATCTCAATTTGGCGGCCCTCTATTTCGACAATCTGGTGCTACTTAACGAAGGAGAGATAGTTAGCCACGGGACTCCTGAAGAGGTCTTGCAAGAAGTGCACATTCGCCGGGTCTTCGAGGCTTCGGTGGAGATCCAGAAACATCCCACCCTTGGTGTCCCCCACATGGTGATCCTCCCTCCGCCCCGCTGACGCCCCTGTAAGGAACTTGACATCTCAAATCAACAGGGGTATCCTTTCTTCGATCCCTGGGGCGGAGTTGACTTTGTCCAAACCTAAGTTGAAAGTCAGCGTATTTCTATTAATTCTTTTCCTAGTTGCCTGCAGCGAGCCGCCTTTTGAGGGGGCGACGCCTAAACCGGTGGTGACCCTGACGCCCACCAGCGAGTTCAACTCTCCGACTGCGACGCCCTCCCCGATCTTGAGCCCCGAGGTTCATAGGAGTTTCATCCCTCTAGCGGTCGTCTCGAAAGGGAGCGAGAGCCCCCGAGGGGACCCCTCGACCTCCAGCGGGCGGGGCATGGTGCGAGCCTTGAAAGCCCATTTGTCCCTCACTCCGACCGCTACGCCCACAGCGATAAGAGATCTCCTCCCCGATGGCGTGCCACGGGAGGCCACGGTGCCCATTCTGATGTACCATCATGTGGGGGAACCCCCTCCGGGAGCGGATGCCATCCGCCGAGACCTCACTGTCTTACCTAGCCAGTTCGAGGCCCAATTGGCCTACTTGTCTGGGGAAGGGTACCAAACGATCCACCTGAGCGATCTGATCATGCATCTACAGATGGGGCGCCCTCTCCCCCCCAAGCCGATAGTCATCACCTTTGACGATGGATACCACGATGTCTTCACCAACGCCTATCCCCTCTTGAAGGAGTATGGGTTCGTGGCTACTTTCTTCATCATCACCCGGCTTGCTGATGAGGGTCGGGAGGAGTATCTCTCCTGGGCGGAGATAAAGGCCCTTCACGCTGCGGGCATGGAGATAGGGAGCCACACCTACACCCATCCAGATCTGAGAGGTAAACCCTACGACTATATCGTCTGGCAGGTTCTGGGGTCCAAGGAGGCGATAGAGGCACGCACCAAGGAGCCAGTGCGCCTATTCTCCTACCCTTCGGGAAGGTACGACCAGCAGGTGGTGGAGGTCCTCAAGAGCACGAGTTACTGGGGGGCGGTCACTACCAGCCAGGGAGCCCATCAATCTTCGGATCGCACCTTCGAGTTGCAGCGCATCCGGGTGCGGGGCAGTTACAGCCTGCGGGATTTCGCTTACTGGTTGAACTACTGGCTGGAGAACTCGGAGTAGAGGCGCACCTCTTCTAGGTTTTCTGCTCTCTCAAGGAGTTCTTTGATGGTGAGGCCCGAGAGGGGATGAACCAGGTTTGGGGCTATCTCCTTAAGGGGAACTAGCACGAAGGCCCGCTTCACTAGACGGGAGTGGGGGATAGTAAGGTCTGGGGAATCGAGAATTAGGTCATCATAGAAGAGGATATCGATATCTATGAGTCGAGGGCCGAAACGGAGAGTTGGTTTCCGGCCCAGAATTTTTTCCGTAGTTTTGGCTAACTTCAGGAGAGCATGAGGAGATAGGTCGGTCTCTACGGCACAGACCAGATTGAGGAACCAGGGTTGGTCTTTATAGCCCACCGGTTCCGTCTCATAGAGAGAGGAGACCTTGACTATCCTCGCCTCCTGCCCCAGCGTCTTGAGGGCAGAGGCGATGTTCGCTTCTCGGTGGCCCAGGTTTGACCCCAGGCTCAGGTATGCTGTAGCCATCTGCTAATGCGCGATATGGTGATTCGGGAGGTCACAAGGGCCTCCTCTACACAAATATATTCT
>DMLA01000154.1:0-2409 GCA_003453555.1 Chloroflexota bacterium
CCCTCTCACCTTTCGCCAAAGGAGAGGGCCGATCTTATACCCCACCAAGCGGTCCAGGATCCGCCTCGCCTGCTGGGCCTCGACCAACCGCATGTCTATCCCTCGCGGGTGGGAAAAGGCCTCGGCTACCGCCCGTTTGGTGATCTCGTGGAAAGTCACGCGATGCACCGGAACCTCTATTTCGGCCGCCTCGATGAGATGCCAGGCGATAGCCTCCCCCTCCCGGTCGGGATCGGTGGCTAAATAGACTTCAGCCGCCCCTCGGGCGGCCTCCCGCAACTCCTCAACTACTTGGCGCTTCTCGCGAGGAACACGATAGGTGGGGGCGAAATCGTTCTCCACATCCACGCTAAGCCTCGACTTGAGGAGATCCCTCACATGCCCCACCGAAGCCTTGACCTCGAAACCCTGGCCCAGGAACCTCCTCATGGTCCGCGCCTTAGCCGGCGACTCAACTATCACCAATTTGCCACCACCTTTTGATGCCCGCTTCTGCCTCCCTTTGGGCTTAGCAGTGCTCTTTGGTTTAGGGAGTGAGGCATGAGCCGCGGTTCTACCCATCCTGAACATCTTGGTCCCGCAGGTGAGACAGATCCCCCTGGTCCCTGGCTGTCCCTTCCTGGTGTAGACAGGCTGGGGGTCTTTCATCTCTCGCTTAGCCTTGCACTTGACGCAATAGGCTTCCACTATAGGAGTTCTTCCCTCCTCTTCCTTTTAAGTTCGGCTACCAAGGCCTTCACATCCTCGGTACGATCCCGAGAGCAGATCAAGATGGCATCCTCGGTATCGACGATGACTAGATCTTCCACCCCTATGGTGGCCACCAACCGCTTGGGGCTAACAACTAGGGTGCCCTTGGTATCGAGCCCCACATGGTCTCCCACCACCACATTACCCTCGCCATCGGCGGGGAGGAGTTCGATGAGGCTGGCCCAACTCCCCACATCGCTCCAGCCGAAACTGGTAGGGAGAACCGCTACCTTGACCGCCTTCTCCATGATGCCATAATCTATCGTCTCTGGCTCCACCGACCCCCAGACGCTCTCCAGAACCTGAGACTCTTCGGCACTCCCCAGAGCCTCTTTTATCTCCAACAATTGAGCATACAGTTTGGGCATGAGCCGCTCTATCTCGCCCAGAATGGTATCCACCCTCCAGATGAAGATACCCGAATTCCAGAAGTAATCGCCGGACCGCAAGAAAGCCTCGGCGGTGCCCCGGGCTGGCTTCTCGGTGAACCGTTTCACCTTGTAGACTTCGTGGACAGAGATGGACTCCAGATATTCGTCGGTCTGGATATAGCCGTACCCGGTCTCCGGGCCGCGAGGCCGGATGCCTAAGGTGACCAGATACCCCCTCCCCGCCACTTTGGTCGCGGCCCGAAGGACACGGCGGAACTTATCCTCTTGCGTGATGACGTGATCAGCGGGGAGACAGATCATCACCTCCTTGGGGTGGGAACGGGCCAGGTGGATAGCGGCCAGCCCTACGGCTGGTGCCGAACCCCGCCCTGCTGGCTCGGCGATGATGTTTCTCTCCGGCAAATCAGGGAGTTGCTCCCGAACTAGGGGGAGATAAGAACCACCGGTGACCACCAGGACCTTCTCAGAGGGGACGAGAGGCAAGATGCGGTCATAGGTGGCCTGCAACATCGTCCTCCCCGAGACCAAGTCCAAGAGTTGTTTGGGGCTACCCTTTCGGCTGCGAGGCCAGAGACGAGTCCCCGCCCCTCCAGCCAGTATCACGGCGTACATCTTTGCCTCAATCGACAAGATACCTAACTTTTGCTTCCCGGGCCAGGACGTAGTTCATCCCCCCCACCTGGCGCACTAACCCCTTCAGTTCCATCAGGGCCAGAGTGCTCGTCACCTGGGCGATGGGCAAACCGCTCTGGCGACCTATCTCATCCACATGCACCGGCTCCTGGGAGATGAGGCCCAGGATCATAGATTCGGTCTCGTTCTCAGGGAGGATCTCTTGCACCTCTCGATGTTGTTCGATCATGGTTAAGTTCAACTCCTCCATTATATCCTCCACCGAGAGGATCAGTTTCGCCCCCCCTTCTTGGATGAGCCTGTTCGTGCCCCGGCTCTTTCTGGCCACGATATTCCCCGGCACGGCGAAGAGTTCCCGCCCCTGCTCCAGGGTGTAGTCAGCGGTGATGAGGGCCCCGCTCCGCTCGCCAGCCTCCACGATCACCGTGCCCAAGGCTAGACCGCTTATGATCCGGTTGCGAGGCGGGAAATTCCCTCCTTCAGGAGGGGTACCTAGAGCGTACTCGGTGACCAAGGCTCCCTCTTCTATGATAGCCTGGGCCAGTTTAGTATGCTCGAGGGGGTAGATGATGTCTATGCCGGACCCCAGGACGGCTATGGTCCGGCCCCCCGCCTCCAAGGCGGCGCGATGGGC
>DMLA01000154.1:2749-2930 GCA_003453555.1 Chloroflexota bacterium
AAAGAATCGATCCCTCGAGCCAGGCCGCTTATCACCGTGATCCCGTTCCGGGCCAGGTCTCCGGCTATTTGATCCACTACCTGTTTACCGTAATGGCTGGGGTTCCGAGTCCCCACTACCGCCACCGCCCACTCATCCCGGGGGAGGATCTCCCCCCTTACGTAGAGAAGGGGTGGCGGGT
>DMLA01000158.1:0-10215 GCA_003453555.1 Chloroflexota bacterium
CAGCGTTGGACGGGCCGCATCGTGGCCCTCTTCCCTTTCGCTGCCGTGGTGGCCTTGAAGTTCATCGCTCCCAACTACGTGAACCCTTACTACGGCTCGGCCTTGGGTCAAGCCACTCTGACGGTGGTGGCTTTGCTCTCCTTCTTTGGCTACTGGCTCATGAAGAAGCTGGGAGGGCGGGGCATAACGCTGGGAAGGGTTGAGTACAGATGACGGCTTTGGCCTTTGTGGGTGCGTTGGGAATGCTGCTCATCTTCACCGCCTTCTTCAACGTGGAGGCGATGGCCCCCCGCACCCGCCTGGAGAGGAAGTTCGAGGAGATGGGGGTCATGCCCGAGAGGGCGAGGATAAGTATGCTGCGCCAGCGCCCCTGGCTGGATCGGCTGTTGGGATCCGCTTTGCAAGGGTGGGTGGAGCGCCTTCTACTCCTCCTTCCCAGCGAGGCGGACGAGAAGAAGCTTCTCCGGGCGGCCTTCCCCTCTCCCTATAGCAATCTGAGCGATCTCTACGCTTGGAAGGTTCTCCTCTCACTGGCCCTCTTCCTGATGGGGCTGGTCTTCACACTGCTCGTGGGGAAGGTGGGGTTTCTCCTCCTGGCCTTGGGGCTGGCTCTTTTCGGCTTCTATCTGCCTGACATCCACCTGAGCCAGGCAGCCAACCGCAGAAAAGAAGAGATGCTGGTGGAGATGAGCTACGTCTTGGACCGGATGGCGATTCAGCTGGCTGCGGGGCGCACCCTCCCGGTGGTGATCACACAGTTGGCCGAGTCGCCTGGTGGCTGGTTTAGCCTGGAATTGAGGCAGATAGCACGTGACTACAACTCTGGCGTGGCCCTGGTGGAGGCGATCGAGGCCATGGCGGAGAGGAACGATGTAGATGAAGTGACCCGTCTCGCCAGTCGGCTTGTCGTCTCCATAAGGCGGGGCACGAACCTGGCGGATGCGCTGCAGGTGATGGCCAGGACGACCAGGGAGAGGGTGGAGAGCCTGATCCTCTCCCGGGGTCTCTTGAACTCCGTTCTCATGCCCATCCCCATCGGGCTGATCGTGATGCTGGGTGTGGGGTTGGCCATTATGGCCCCGGGCCTCTTCCTGGCTCTGAGGAACCTGTAGCCGACTTGTACGCGGGGAGATCTCATTAAATAGGGAGGTGAGAAAGGATGGTAGGAAGAGTCTATTTGCAGGCTCAACGGGCGTTGAGAGGGCTTGAGGCCGGATTCGCAAGGCTCTTCGTGCGACAGGAAGGGCAAGCGCTCATCGAGTACGTGACCCTGGTGGCCTTCGGCCTCATGGTGATGGGGGCCATCTATTTCCTCTTCACCGTGGTGCAGCAGAAGTTTCAGGCTTCGGGGCAACGGATCCAGGGGATCCCCGAGGGCTTCATGGGCGCAGTTCTGTGGAGGGCGTAGGAAGGGTCGGCCTGAGTTGGAATGTAGGGGGCCGGAGCGTGCTCCCCTGCCCCTCGGCCTGGCATCGCGGGGACAGGCTGCCACGCCCTGTCCCCTGGCCGAAGGCGTACCAGTCCGGGGCCGTGCGCACGATCTCCGGCCCCCAGAAGGGAAGGGAAATGAAGCAGATCATTTCTCGCATCGCGGACCGCTCGAAGGAGGTGCTCGGAGGCCAGAGAGGACAGGGCTACGTGGAGTTCATCATCTCCTGGCCGCTCTACATGTTCCTGGGGTTGATTCTGGGGATCTTCGCCTGGTGGTGGTGGAACAACCTGCTTGCTGCCACGGCCATCAGCGACGGCGTGCGTTACGCCGCTGTAGAGGGAGGGACCATCGGATCTGGCTACACGGAGGTCTGGGAAGACCTGGCCGCAGGGCTGGGCGGGTTCGCCACCGACTACCAGGGGAAGTACGGGATCGTCCGGATGGAACCCTTGCGCAGTGTGGAAGGCCAGATCTCTCATTCCATCCCTTTCCCCTGGCCGGGCTTTTCACCCTTACGAGTGGAGGCCTCGAGTTTCCAGAGATGGGAGAGGTTCTATCCGGGGCCGCCAGATCGCTGGGAGTGAGCCATGAGACAGGAAGAGAGGTGGTATTGGAGCGCCTGTGTCGGGGAAGAGGGTCAGGCCTACGTGGAACTCCTCTTGGTTCTCTTCCTGATACTTCTCTTCGTCTCCGGAATTCTTTTCTTCGGTCGGGTGCTCTATGTGGGTATCGCCCTCGATGCCGCGGCCGCCGACGCAGCGAGGGCCTCGGTGGAGACGTTGAATGACTGGCGCGGTATTCCCCAGGGGATCGAGGCCGCCCAGCGTACCTTGAGGGGATACTACCTTGACCCTGCGGCGGCGGGCATCAGAGTGGCCCCTCTGGCGGGGTGGACTTACGGCTACCCCGTGCGCAGCGATGTCTCGTACAGGACATACGTGGGAGATATCCCTTTCGTGGGGTGGTTCTATCCCGATCAGACTTTGCGCCTCCACTCTACGGTCTTCCTGAGAGTGGAGGAGTTCAAGTCCCGGTGGGCCTGGTAGGAAAGGAGTTGCAGATTGACGGAGAGATGTTGGGTCAGGTTGAGCGTCGATCTCGCTGATGAGAGGGGGCAGTATCTGGTCTACACCGCGATGGCCCTCGTGCTGGTGGTGGTCCTATTGGGCCTGGTCATCGATGGAGGCTTCATGTTCAGGGAGTACCGCCGAGTACGAAATGTGGCTTCCCTGGCCGCCCAGGCGGCGAGTCACGCCGTAGATGAGGCCCATTTCGCGGCCACCAACGAGGTACGGCTGGACGTGGCCAGGGCCACCGGGATAGCTCTCAACTACGCTGAAGTCAACTCCAGGGGGGCGATGGAGGTGACGAGGGTAGTGGTCTGGGCCGATGGAGTGGCTGTCGATGTGGAGGAGAGGATGCCCACCATCTTCATGCAGGTGGTCGGCATCCCCGAGGTCAGGATCGCCGCTCGCGGGGTCGCCCGGCCCAGGTATGGCATCGAAAGCGCGCCCCAGTGAGTGTCTCTAGAACCCTTACAGGATCCCGTTCCCACAGGGATCCCGTAGGGAAGGGAAAGGAGGTTAGCGTGTCACGCCTAGAAGGGATAGTCGAGAAGCGCAAGAGAAAGCCACGCCATCCACTGGTGTACGTGGCCATCGGTGTGATGGTCCTACTCCTGGTCTCGGGTCTGGGGCTGGCCTGGCGCAGGCTCAGGAGCCCCGTTCCCGGGTACCAAGGGCCGGTGACCGTGGCTCCTCAACTGATATCGGCGGTGAGTGTTGACCTCCCCCAAGGAGATCCTGCTGAACTGTCCACGCCCCCGGCTGGGGAATCCCATACTGCCGTGCAGGATCGCCCGCAGGCCTGGACGGTCCGCATGGAGGCGGGGCCAGAGGGAATCCCGGTGGGGATGGTAAGTGACCAGCGGGTGGTGGAGATGGTCATAGAGGACTATCTCGAAGCCTACCGATGGCTGTACGAGAACGTGAAGCCCGATCCAAACGAGGCCTCGAGATATTTCATCGATGACGCCCAGAGGACGGGGGTTCTGGCAGCCACCGCCATCAAGAAGACCCTCGAAGAGGACCAAAATAGGGGAGTCTTCTTCCGGTTGCATCTCTACGATGGCCAGAGGAATGTGGTGGTGAGCAACTTCTCCCCCGACGGCCAGTCGACCTACGTCTCCGACAGCCAGAGGGCGCAGCGGTTGTTGCGCTACTACGACGGGGAAACCCTCGCTGTGAAGGAGGAGATAGAGCTCCCCCAAGGAGTCTTCATAGCCACCATGGTCTATGATGGGCAGGATCGGAGGTGGAAGATCGGCCATCTGGAGTTCATAGAGATGAAATTGCAGGGTGGAGAAGAGGGAGATGAATAGTCAGAAGCGAGCGTTATCTGAGTCTAGAAGGAGCAATTGGCCTTTCGCGGTGATCCTCCTCCTGGCAGTCTGCGTCCTCTTTGTGCCCCTTCAGGCCCAGGCGAGTATGCTGAGAGATGGGAAGTGTCCTCCTGGCTGCTCTCCTTCCGATTGCGGATTCGACCCTCAGACGGGGACCATCACGTGCGAATGCGAGTGTCAAGTAATCGAGACGGTGGAACCCGAGACGACACCCACCCCACCGCCCCAGGAGACCCCGCAGCCAACGGCGACCCCGGCGCCTACATTTACCCCCTGCATGGAGACCCACCTGCGGCGCCTCTGCACCGACTGGCGATGCCTGGTGGGGGTGGTGGAGTGGGTATATGTCGTCGACTACTGGCTGGTGACCTGCGACGGCACCCCCATCGCCATCCTCTGGAAGACGTGCGAGATCTGCGAGCCCACACCTACCCCCAGACCTTCTGAGCCTCCCGAAGAGGACGAGTGCGAGGAGGTGGTCATCGGAGAGGATGGGATGGAGTGTATCTCCGAGTACGAGATCTCCGTGGAATCGACCTGTCCTGTTCCCGAGGTGGGCCGGAGCCCTTACCCTCGAGGTATGGTGAGGGTCCCCAACAATTTCTGGGTGGTGGCACCTGAGATCGGGGGAGTGGCCTGGTCGGAGAAACTCCCCCAGGGGATACCTAACGAGAACACCAGAAACTGGCAGCTGGGGTTGCGCTGGCGGAGACTCTACCCGCCCTTCGCCAACGGCCCTATCCTTGACCCTCCCCCGCCAGCTACGGCTTGGGACTGGGACGAGAGGCCCTGGAATATCGCCGCCGGCATCGAAAGCGGGGAACACTCGGAGATGGCCACCCACATCTACCTCACCAGTTCCTGGGGAAAGCCCCGCAACGGTCCAGACGGTCTACCTTCCTATCAGGTGACGAACCAGACCTGCTGGGCCGCGGAGTGGGCGATCAGGTACGAGCACTATGAGTGCGTGGAGGAGGAGAGGGAGTGCGTAAAACGGGCCCAGCCCAACTACTCAGGCTGCGGCGATCTGGACCCCGACAAGGCCAATGATCCATATTGGGAGGTGGTGAGGAGGTGCCTGCGGCGGGAGTGGGTGACCAAGTTCGATGGCTGGCACGTCTTCGACCTGCGCCAATACGGGAACCCCACCTGGTATTTCACTCGCCAGGTGGTGGAGCCGGTGCCCATCATCGAAGTCCAGGGGGTGATTCAGGATGAAAGGTAACCAGGAAGAGAAAGAAGTGAGGGTACTGGTGGCCACCCGGAATCAAGCGGTATACAACTTCTTCGATAAGTGTGAGGACACGCAACTCTTGGAGGCCATCTCCACGGAGGGGGCCTATCAAGCCCTCCCGCAGGCGCATCTGGCGATCGTGGACCCGGAGGAGCTGGTGGAGTCTTCCCTCTCTCGCCAGGCTCTGGCCGGTCTCCTTCAGGAGGCGGCCATCCCACTGACCACAAGCGAGGAGTTCCTCGCCCGGCCGGAAGCCTGGCTGGAAACGGGAAGGGGTCTCAGTGCGCGGATACCCCATCTCCCGCCGAAGACGGTGGCCTTCGTAAGCTACAGTGGAGGGGTGGGTCGTACCACTCTGGCTCTGGATACCACGATCCACTTCGCTGAGGTGACGAAGCTACCCACCCTCTTGGTAGAGTTCTGCCACGGCATCTCAGCGCTGGCTACCCTCTCGGGGATCCAGGCTCCCCAGCTCTACGACTGCCTCACTCAAGGCGTCAAGCCCGCTCGGTGGCGAGGGGTGACCTTGCTCCCCATGGACTACGATCTGGCCAAGCTTCTGCCTTTGGAGCAGATAAGGGAGTACCTGGAGGAAGAGCAGGCTGGTCACATCCTCACGGTGATAGACGCCTGCTATCCCCATGCTCTGTTGGAGGCCGTGAGGAAGGAGGTTTTGCGGTGGCTGGTGGTGGCCTCTCCGCGGGACGATGCCATCCTCAACGGGCTGCAGCTGAAGGAGGAGCTGGCTCCGGGGGCCTCACTGGTGATCAACGGCAAGAGAGCAACGGACAGTATGCTGCTCTTGAGAGTGGAGAGGGAAGTCGATCTTCCCCATATCTCAAATCCCGATCAGTTCAAGGGTCAGTTGGGCAGAGAGATCCTGTCTCATATCTATCGGAGCTGGAGGCGACATGACGAGAAGGGCTTCATGGTTACTATTGGTCATCTCCTTGGCCGCGGCGGCGGTGATAGGGCTCTACGCCAGGGCGCGGTTTGAGCGGCTGGTCGCCACCCGGCAGATACCGGTCGCTGCGGTGGAGATCCCTCCGTATACCCTCATCTCGGGGGAGATGGTTACCCTGCGAGAGATGCCCAAAACCTTACAGGGCGAGTCCATCTACCTGAGCAGGGAGATGGTGGTGGGGAAGATGAGCACCATACCGATCCCTAAGGGGGCACTCTTCTATGAAGAGTTCGCCCTCCCTCCTAGCGAGTTTCGCTATGTGGAGGATGAATACCTGGAGATCATCAGCTTCCCCGTGGATCCAGCCAAGGCTGTGGGAGGGCAGGTACGCCCCTTCCAGCGGATCAACATCTACCGTATCGCCAGGGGGACGATCGACCATGGGGCACCGGCGGAGGCGGTCATCGCTCAGGCAGGAGCGGCGGTGGAGCTATTAGCAGAGGAGGTGCTGGTGGTCGATGTACGCTCCACCAGGGGTGAGCCGGCAGGGGTAAGCCCTGAGGGGAGCCCCTCTCAGTTAGAACGACAGGCGGCCACGGGAACACGGGTGGCACCTTTGAGCATCCTCACCGTAGCCGTGGAACCCTACGTAGCAGGTGAGATAACCCGGCTCATGGGGGAGACCCAGGGCCAGTACGACCTCTGGGTCTCTCTGGCTCCCCTGGCGAAGAGGGAGACAACCACGGCTCTCGGAACTGAGGCTGCCAGGACCGATGCTGTTCCCTCGCCTGCTACCTCCGATGAGATGTCCCCCATTCCCACCATAACCCCGATAGCGGAGTTAGAGGAGGTGGCTTCCTCGGTAGTTCTCGCGAAGGCTCCCTCACCGACATCAAGCCCGACGCCCCTTCCACCCACGCCCACCTCCACTCCCCAGGCTCCGACAGCGACGGTCGCACCACCGACACCCACGGTCACGCCAACATATGATTACGTGGTGCGCTCCAAGAGCTGGGCACCTTCCTCTGGGACTAGCTACATCCGAGGACGGGTGCAGGATAGGGAGGGAAGGCTGATCTCCGGTGTGAGGGTGCAGATAGCTTTCTGTTGCCCGCCGGAGACCCTCATCGAGCCCCAGCCGTGGGAGGAGGCCGATGGGAGCTTCGAGTTCGTGGTCACCCCTGGAACCTTCACCCTAGAGGTAGTAGGGGCCAGGACGGAACCTATCGCCTTGCAGGTATCACCGGAGGGGGCCCTTTGGGAGGTCGTCTTGGAGAGGACCTATTGATGGAGATCTTATCCCAAGCCTACGACTTCGACCATATCATCCTCCCGCTACAGGACCGCCTTCTGACAGAGGGTGTAGCGATACCCGGTTGGCGAGATGGAGAGGGGAGGGAACGGAGTGCCTTCACGGCCAGCGTCTTGCGAGCTCTGGTGGAGCTGAGGCTGGGCATCCCGGAGAGAGATCTCCAGGCCGTCGCTGCCGAGGCCGCCAGTCGGATGCTGGGATTGGGGGTCCTAGACCCTCTGCTCCGAACCGAAGGGGTGGAGGAGATCATCGTCAGAGATGGGTTTGTTCAGGTGGAGAGGTATGGACGCATCGAGGATGTGGGGGCTCTGGCCTCCGACGAATATTTCCGCCAATTGGCCAGGCGGGTGGCCGAGTTTGGCGGGCGGCCCCTCGGTGCGGCCAGCCCCTTCGTCTTGGTGGACCTCCCGGACGGGTCGCGCTTCACGGCTATGATCCCTCCCTTGGGAGAGAGCACGAACATCAACATCCGGGTCTTCGCCAAGAGGAAGCTCTCCCTGGAAGATATGGTGAACCTGGGTAGCCTGGATGAGCGGACGGCGGGCTTCCTGGCCAGGGTAGCCTCCTCCATGGCGGCCAGTGTACTGATCTCCGGGAGACCGGGGGCGGGGAAGACGACTCTCTTGAACGCCCTCTCCTTCCACTTCCCTAGGGAAGCACAGATCTGCCTGGTGGAGACCTTCAAGGAGCTCCAGCTTCAACACCCCCATCTGGCCAGGGCGGTGGTGAAGGTCGGTGAGCGGGAGGAAGGAACCGTCTCTATGCGTGAGGTGGTGAACGTCCTCTACACCCGCATGAGGCCGGACATCCTGGTGGTGGGTGAGGTGGTGGACGATGAAGCGGTTGAGTTCCTTCACGCCATCAATCTGGGGATAACCGCCTTGACCACCATCCATGGGAACTCGGCTCTGGACGCCCTTCATCGCCTGGAGAGCATAGTGCTAGAGAACAAGGCCACCCTGAACTGGGTGCCCACGCGGGAGCGGATAGCCAGAGGTATCGACCTGGTCGTTCACCTGGACCGCACCCTTGATGGGAGGCGCTACGTGGCTGAGGTGGTGGGCCTGGAGGGGTTGGATGAGCACAACCGGTACCAGGTGGAGATCCTCACTGGCAAGGCTGGGACTGGCCTGGGGGTGATGAAACAGCAGATGAGGGGGCTCTGGCGTGGTGAAGGGAGGAAGGAAGGGTGATCGTTTGGGCCTTCGCGGCGACTCTGGCAGCGGGGACCGGGCTGGCGATTCATCTAGCTCTGACGGAGTGCTTCACCCTCGCAACACGGTATGCCGGACGGAGACGTCTCCGCCTAGTGGGCGGCCCCTCTGTAAGGAAAGAGGCCATCCCCTCCCCTTCTGATGTGAAGGGGCGCTGGGTTGTCTACCTCCCGCTAGTCGCCTCTGTGGTAGCGGCCTGTTCGGTTTTCGCCTCGGCTCCTCTCATGGGCGCCTATTTGGCTGGGGCAGGGTTCCTGCTAACTCGCTACCTGCAAGACAGGGGGAGACGGACCACGGAGAAAAGGATCGATGCGCAGGTGAAGGAGCTGGTGACCGAATTCCGGAGCCGCTACCAACTGAAGCCATCGGTCTTTGGGACCCTGGAGGAGGTGGTCGAGGGGCTGGAGGAGCCCCTGAGGGGTCTGATCGACCAGGCGGTTAAGAGGTACTACGTCACGGGCTCGGCGAGAGAGGCTTTCCTCACCCTGCGGAGCTCCAGCGAGCACCACCCCTATCTCTGCCAGTTTATCTTCATCGTCGAGCGGGCCGACAAGGCCAGCCGTGAGGCCCTTCAGGAGGCCTTGGGCGATCTGGAAGAGCGGATGGAAGAGCGCCATCGGCTGAGGGGAAGAACCAGGATCGCCCTGGCCCTTCTCAGGGGTGAGGCGCGCTTCCTGCAGGGGGCCAATGTGGCCGCCATCGGCGCTGCTACTTTCGTTCCCGTCCTGCGGGAATTCTACATGAGCACCATGGCTCGGCAAGGGATCTTCATAGCCGCCGTTTCGGCTGTGCTCGCCGTTTCGATCTATTTCGACCAAGAGGTCAGGATGCTGGAGGAGGGAATATTGTGACCGCTCTGGGAGTGGCCCTCTCTCTTTCGGTGGCCGGCGTCGTGGTGAGCGGCTCATTTCTCCTGGCAGGGTTGGGCCAGGGGATCTTGGGGCGGCTTATGCGCCGCCGGAAGAGTGGCCTGGCCCTCGTCAACCTCTACGGGTGGCGGAGAGAAGGCAGGGAGGAAGGCGATACCCTGCCGGTGGAGAGGTTGTATGGATGGAGTGAGGCCAGGTGGAGAGCAGCGGGTCTCTTGGCCGGCGTGGCGGGGATGGCAGTGCTCTACCTCCTATTCGCCGAGATGGGCACGCCCTATCTGGCCCTGGTGGGTGCGGTTGCCGCTCTGGTCCCGCAGATGGTCAAGGGAACGCAGAGGCGAGCCCTGGAATGGCGGTACCTGAGGGAGATACGTGACTTCATCACCAGCCTCCGCCTGGCGGTTAGCCTGGGGGAGACGATCTCGCAGGCCCTCTTGGGGATGGCGGAGCAGGACGGCGGGACCCTCTTCCATGAGCGGTTGCGTCACCATGTGCGGACGAAGCTAGCTGCCTCTTCGCCAGAGAAGGTAGTGGAGGCCCTGGCCCGGGACTTCCGTTCTCCGGAGATCGGCGCGCTCCTGGGACAGCTCATCGCGGCCGGAGCGGGAGGCCTCTCCTACGGGGAGGCCCTGCGGGCCAGCGCGGAGCGGGTGGAGCAGGAGATGGTTCAGAGGGCAGAGTACGCCATTGAGGAGGCACCAACCCGTCTGGTACTCCCCATGCTGATCGGTCTCTTTCCTACCGTCGTTGTGCTAGTGGTCTATCCCTTGGCCATGGCTCTGATCGCCGGGATCACTAGCACTGGGTTGCCTAGATAGACCCCCTGGCCGGGGCCTGTCCTGGCTGCAG
>DMLA01000158.1:10576-33487 GCA_003453555.1 Chloroflexota bacterium
ATACGGGGTTTTGCGTACCTACGGATCAATCAAATGAAGGGAGGTGAGGTGAGATGGTGCAGCTTCTTGGAAGCTTCGCAAGGGATAACCGAGGAACGGTGTCCATCGAGTACGTGGCCGTGGGGGCTCTGGTGATCCTGATCCTCTACGCCGTCTTCGACCGCCTCTTCACCGATGCCCGAACGCGCCATGTCGAGGCCACCAACACCTACGAGACCTACATCCCGGCGATGGATATGGGTCCCTAGATTTCTATCAAGAAGGTATTGAGGATGGGAGGAAGCAAGAACTTCCTCCCATCCGGCCCGGGCAAGGAGGGGTACGAGGTGCGGTTTCTAAAAGACAACGAGGGCACAGTGAGTATCGAGTACGTGGCTGTGGGAGCTCTGGCCATCCTTTTGCTGGTGGGGGTCTTTTCCCGCCTCTACGCTGCGGCGAGAGAGCGGGGGCAGGGGACCAACGCCGCGGTGCAGGGCTACCTTCCTTGAAAGGACAAGGTGGAAGAATGTGCTCTGTGGTGCTTCGATTCATCGATGATCAGAGAGGAACGGTGAGCATCGAATATGTGGCTATTGGGGCTTTGATGGCCCTGATGCTCTTAGCGGTCCTGTCTCGCATCTTTGACTCCTTGCGGAGCAGTTTACAAGGAGTGAACAGTGAACTCTGAAGAGGTGCTCCTGAGGGGAGTGATCAGCGCCTTCCTGATGAGCGGGGCGGTCTGCGATCTGCGAACCAGGCAGGTCCCGCCTCTCCTCACCCTGCCGGCCATGGCTCTGGTGGGAGGTCTCCGATTTCACGAGGCTGACTACGAGGTCTTCGTGACCTGGCTGGTCATATTCTCCCTCTGGTCGGTCCATTTCTTCGGCGGCGGGGACGCGAAAATGCTCATGGTGGAAACGGCCCTCTTTCCCGGCCCCAGGTTCCTCGTAACCCTGAGTCTCTTCGCCCTGGCGTGTACTGTTCCCATGCTGGTGGTCAAGTATCGGCGCAGGTCACCTTTGGTGCTGGTCAGGGGTCTGGCCCACAGGGCCTGGGCAGGGCAGTGCTTTCCCACAGGAAGGGAGTTGAAAGAGGAAGGGCAGCCGACGACCTGGATCTTCGCCCTGGCGGGGATCGCCTACGCTTGGCTTCTTTGGCGGGGTTGAAGATGAGAAAGAGGCGCTTAGATGAAAAGGGCAGCGTAACCCTGGAAGCGACCTTCTTTCTGGTCCTTTTCGTTCTCACCTTCTTTGCGGCCGTGGAGCTGGGCAGGGCCCTCTCCATCAAGCACTCCATGGATGTGGGGGTCTATCGAGCGGCACGGTACCTCTCCATAGACCCATCGGAACAGGGCACGGCCGAGACGATGATCCGGGATGAGGTCGACAACAATCTCCTGGGGGGCGGATACGGGGATCTGGCACGAGTCACGGTGGAGATGCCTTCCACCTCCTTCGGCGCAACGTTCACTGTTCGGGCCGAAATCGACTACCAGGCGACGATTCCCTTTCTTCCCCTCCCCCTTCGAACGATCGTGGCGGTACACTCTCAGAACGTGGAGAGGTTCCCATGACTGGAACGGTATGCGAGGAACGTGGTCAGGTGAGCGTGGCTGGGATCATGGCCACTCTCATTCTCATCCTCATTACGGCGGGCCTGGTGGATCTCTATCGTCTTCACGAGGTTCGGTCGTGGGCCTACCAGGCGGCCTCCGATGCCGCTCTGGCGGGTGTGGGTTCGGGACGCGATTATGCGCACTTCATGGCCACGGGCATGATCTCCCTCGATGAAGAGGTGGCCATGGAGGCGGCTAGGGAGCGAGTGCAGGAGGAGATGGCGGCCAGGGGGATCAGAGACTACGTGGTAGATATTCGTGTCCTCGCGGATCCGGAGGGAGGGATCGTGCCCGGCTATCCCGCCGTTCCGCGGGCCTCCCAGTGGAACGTCTCCTCCTGGAGTGAGAGTGAACCGAGCGTGGGGGTCTTCTTGGTCATTCCCGTTGAGACATATCTCTTCGGTCTCATCAACGGCAACCAACGGATCCAGGTGCATGTCTTCGCGGCGGCAGGGGTAGCCACAACTTGAGAGGGGTAGATGACACAACCCATGCGCACGAGCTCAATCTTCCGGCGGGTCCTGGCCCCGGCTGTGGTGGTTCTGGCACTCTTTCTAGGAGCAGCTCTGGGTCACGCCCAGACCGGTGCTGACTGGCTCTTCTACCACTTGAGCCCCTTCCAAAATCTGTCTGATCCTCAGTGGGCACAGCATGCCCGTGGAGGAGCTATCGACATCGTTGATGGGAGTTGGGTGCGCCTCAGGACCCCGTCGAACACGACCCAAGCGCCGTGGATCGAGCGGCACAATGGTTATGTCGGTGACCAAGGTCGGCTCTTTCCTCTAGCTGGAAATTTCCGGGTCATCGTCCGTTTCCGGTACAGCTTCCCGCCAAATGTCGCCGGGTACGGAGTGGATATCTGGGCCGGTGCGGGAAGTTGTGCCTTCCAGGACCCCAGGTGCCGACACTTCAACGTCTACATGCATCGGGATCTGGGTTTCCGGGCCCGTCTCCTCCCAGGCAGCTGGTCGGATGAGATCTGGCTGGGGCCCATCGACACGGCCATCCATACGTTGGAGGTCTGGAAAACGGGCGATCGATGGCGGCTGTGGGTGGACGGAGCGCTGAGGAGCGACCGGGTCAACACGGGAACTCATCCCGAGCGGCCCGATGAGCTGATGATGGGGGACCACACGGTACAGGCCTGGCCGGGGCTCTATCCAACTCTCAGAGTGGACTACGTAGATGTGGAGACCGACGCCGGGGTTTGCATCGTAGGGGTCTCACCCCGCAGCCCGCAGCTGGAGGGCACCAACATCACCGTTTCCGCCCGGGCCTGGGATGGGATAGGGGTAGGGAGTTTGCGATTCTACCTCAACAGCGCGGTTGACGGGAGCACGTCGGGGACGTGGTGGAACTTGGCCACCGTCTCTGGCGGGGGTAGAACGGAGGTGACTCGCTCCGCTACTCTGGACTGGACCGCAGCGCCAGGCTGGATGCCCACGACGGGGACCCACCGCCTGGCGGTGAATATGTACGCCCCGGACGGAGGCTTGCGGAGGGGATGGAGCTGGAACCCGTGTGCCAGCACCAACTACACCTGGACGGCACCCACTCCAACGCCGACGCCAACACCGCTCCCTACCCCCACTCCCCAGCCCTCGGAGTTGGTCTTGGAGGCTGAGTACCCATGGCTGGTCTACTACGGGCCTCTCTTGGGACAGCCGGCCCAGACCCTCCGAGGACACATCTTCCCTCCGCCAGGGGAGGGCACATCAGTAGTGATGGAGGTGACAGACCCGGGATCTGCAGTTAGGACGTTTCTCATCCCGACCGATCCCGTGGGCAACTTTCTTCTGGGCCCGGCCGAGGCGGGAGATCGTTACTTCGGAACGAGGGAACTGGGAACTTGGTCGGCGCAAGCATCCTTGCCCGAGATCGGGCTGAGGAGCAACCTGGTCTACTGGGAGGTACATTGGTTCCCGGTCCATCTGGTGGAGTGAAGTTGTTAGACAAAGGAGGGTTTAGATGGAAGAGATCCGCACCATGGCTAGGGATATTCTTTCCCTCCTTTGGGTGGTGACGGGCCTCCTGGTAGCGGTGGGCTTCGCCGCCAATTTCGTAGGTCAGCAGGTCCTCACTCTGACGGGGAACCCCCTGGGCTTGAGCCGGCTGTGGGTACGGGTGGTTGCCATGATCTTCGGTTTTCTTCTGGTGATCTTCGCACCCCTGCTGAGTGACTGGGTGATCCAGACGCTCGTGGCGATGGGTTTATGAGGTGGAGGCGAGAGTCAACTACCCCATAGATAAATCCCGGGGCTTGCCCCTGGCGCCATGGAAAGGATTTCCATGTCCGAGACGTTCGGCTGGTTGACAGCAGCCCGGCGGATATTCTCCGCCGCAAGTTACAGGCTAAGCCTGACGCCGAGGGTTTTACCCGCACAGCGATTCGTGTACGGAACCTCTTACCTTCCCTTGTTAAGGTGCTTAACCGTTTCTCCCCAGTGGCGAGTGCCTTCGACCTTGAAAATAGTGTACCACAACCTCGAGCGAATAGCAGGTGTAGGCGGGGTTCCTCCCCATAGATAAATCTAGGGGTATCCACCCCGAAAGGAGTTCTGATGAAAAAGGCAAGAGCGATCCTTCCTCTCATGTGGGGAGTTCTCCTGGATCGGAGGCTCAGAGTTGCGCTACTGATCGCGTTCTACGGGCTCTTGGTGACATTGGTCCTGCCCCCAGGGGATGCATGGGCGGCACCTGCCCAGCAGGAAGGGGATATCGCCGGGGCGCTCGCTGGCCTGGCGAAGAAGGTGATCGACGGTCTCTTGATCGCATCGGGGTTGCTCCTGGCCATCGGGTTTGCCACGGGTTTCGTGCAGGGCCAGATCGCGGTGATGGCCGGGAGCCCCTATGGACTCTCTCAGACCTGGGTCCGCATCGCAGGCATCGTGCTCTGCTTCCTAGGGGTGGCCTTCGCCATCCCCGCGGCCAACGCCTTGATCGATGCCATAGTCTCCAGTGCGCCGAATCAGACGATCAATGTGGATGCACTCAGGTAGAAAGGATACCTCCAAGCCGGTGCGCAAGCTGTTGATAGAAGCAACCTTGGTCGTTCTTCTTCTCGTGCATCTTGCCCTGGGAGCCGCTCCCGCTGCCTCTGAGGGGGCTCTATCGCCCCCCTCATGGTCAGCTCAGGCAGCCCCTCTGCAGCAAGGGTGCGATGAGGACGACGTCGTATGCCGCATTCTCCAAGCTCTAAAGGACGGAGTGCTCAGCCTGCAGATGGTGTTCCCGGCCTTCGATCTGCGAGTAGCCCTGGAGGAGGCGTTCATCTCCATGCTGGAGGCCAACCTCGAAGGGCTGGCCGACCCTCTGCGCGCTGCCCTGGCTTCCACCGTCTTCTCCTCGCCGCAGATAGTCGGCGGCCCTGAGTCGCCGACCATCGAGCGGGCGTGGAGGCAGGTTCGCTGGGTGGCAGCCCTCTTCTGGCCGATAAGCCTGGCCTTGTTGGGGGCGACCATCGTCTCCCGCAACGCTTTCAGCGTGGGGCTCGCTGACAGTATGGGAGAAGGCGTCCTTCGCTGGTTCGTGGTGGTCCTTGTGTCGGGTGGGAGCATCTACCTCTGTGATGGCGCCAATCGCATCGCCAACGCCCTAACCATGGCCTTCCTGGCCATTGCGGGTAGTGGAAGCCTGGACCCGGAGGCGTTCATCAGCGCCATCGTCAACCTCTTGATCTTGGGAACGGTGGGGATCCTGACCACGGTGGTCCCTGGGGCCGCCGTGGCCTTTCTCCTCCTCTCACTGGTGATGGCCATAATGGGGTTCTTGATCGTAATGGCCCTCATCCTTCAGTATGTGGCCCGCTACGCCCTCATCTACCTCCTGGTGGCCATCGCCCCTCTGGCCCTCCTGGGGGAGATCTTCCCCATGACCAAGTGGATCTCCAGGAACTGGTTGCGGGGCTTCATCCTGGTGGAGCTCCTCCAGCCCATCAATGCACTCTTATTCGTCCTGGTTCTGTTGATGACCCGGGGAGCAATGACGGAGACGATCAATCCGGTAGGCGTCTTCGTGCGGTTCATGGTGGCAGCGGGGGTGTTGAGCCTGCTCCTCACCATCAACTTCACCGTCATCAAGCTGGTCTTCGGGGCCATCAACGAGGTCCGGGAGAGAGCGACCAGCACCGTCTCCGGCGTGGTGCGGCTGGCAACGGTAGCGGGTGGAGCGCTCATCGCGGGGGCGGGCTTCGGTGGTGGCTTGGCAGGAGGAGGTGAGGGCGGAGGTGCCACCACACTGGGCGGTCCCACTTCCCGAGCGGCGAGCGCTGAAGCCCTGGGCACCGGTCTCCTGCAGAGCGAATCACGTTTCTTGAGGAGTGTGGGGGCGGGGATACGAACGTGGGGGAGGGAGAGACTCTTCGGGCTCCGTCGGGAAGAGGTCCAACAAGACTTCCAGGGACGGAGGGAAGCCCTCCGCGCCGATCGGGCGGAAAGGGCGGCCCTCTTCGAGGGGTTGGAGAAGGAGCGTGACCAGAGGCAGGCAAGAACTCGATTTGGCCGCCAGGCTGCCCCCCTCATTGGAAGGATGGTAGACCCTGAGCTCGACGCTGGCGCCCAGGGGCCTATCGAGGAAACCATGTCCCGTCTGGAGAGCGCCTATGGCCCGGAGGCGTTCTGGCCCAGCGCCCGCGGAGTGGCAGAGGCCATTCGCCAGCACCGCAAGCGGGCTGGCCGGGAAAGTCTGGGCACGATGGCCAGGGAAAGGGGCTTCCGGAGGGCTGAAGGGGCCCAGGGGGATCCCGCAGGCTTCGTGGGAGCGGAGATCGAGGAGGCCATTCGTGGACGGCCGGGCCGAGCGGGGGAGAAGTTCGACCGACTCTTCCCTGGACCGCTTGAAGCTCAACCATCTCTCCAGCCGGCCTATCGCCCCCGCCCTGACTACTACGACTTCCAGCGCGGGGCCAGGATCGCGGACCTTCTAGGGGAGGGGCCGGAAAACATCGAGGTCCATGGTCTGCTCCACTGGAAGCTTTCCCGGTGGGGCACCGATCTGACGTACGATCTCATGAGGGCTGCGGAAGAGGTCCACGCTCTGGGCCTGCAGGAGGGGTGGGAGGGGGACCCGGGAGGGGCGTTCGTAGAGAAGGTGAACGAGATCCTATCCCGTCCAGAGTTGTTTGGGGTTCTCTCCGACTCTTCGCTGCCCGCGGCGTGGCGCTGGTACAGCCGCAGGCACGCCGGCAGGTGACTATTTGATGGGGATCCTTTCCAGAGTGAAGGTGCTAGCCGAGAGCCGGGTGTTGGGCCGTGGCCCGGAGAGGGGAGAGCTGGTTTCCGTGCCCCTGGTAGGTGAGGAACTTCACGAGGAGGTTGGTTCCGGACGGAGCGAGTACCTGGTCATTGCTCTGCGCCTCGTCCGGAGGTGGGAGAAGGACAGAGGTTGCCTCAAGGAACTCCTGGATGCGCTCCTGCTTCTGGAAGAGGTGTATGGCCCGAAGCGGGTCCTGGCCTCAGTCAAGCGTCCCTTTGCCCTCCTGGCCGCTGTGACAAGGGGATCATCTCTCACCTCGCTAGCAGCGGAGAGCGGCTTTCCCACGGTAGGGGCCTTCGTGGGGGCGGAGGTCGAGGAGGAGCTTCGGAGATCTTGCCCCGAGAAAGAGATCGTCTTCCGGCATCTCAAAGGAAGAGAGAGTGTGATCGACTCGGCGGTGGCTGGGGAGTATCCCACCTATGGGGACTGGAAGGAGGCGAGCCTCCTCGCGGAAGGTTTGGAACGGATGGACCTCCTCCCTCTCCTGGCTGCTCTCGTTCTCCGTCTGCGAAAGGAGGATCCAGGAGCCCTCCGAGCCTTGGTGGAAATGACGGGGTCTTATAGCCGAGGCCTAGAACATGGCTCTCCGCCCCAGCTGGGCTCCCGATCGTTGCTGAGGTTGTTGGAGCAGACAATCGCTGGCTTGGACGAGCAGGACCCCTCTCCACTGTGGCGGATCTTGAGAAGAGCTCTATCTGGAGGATATCGAGATGGCTAGCATCCGCTTCCCCAGGCGACTCGATTTCGGCTTTCGCCCCTACAAGGGGTTGACCCTGCGACAGGTCCTCTGGTTGGTGAGCAGTTTCAGCATCGCCGGCATCCTCGTCCTGAGTCATCTGGGCGGAGCCCCCATGTGGGTGAAGTTGGCCATCGGGGGGACTGTAGTCGGGGCTGGGCTGGTGATTGCCTTCATGCCCCTCTGGGGCAAGCCCTTGGACTCCTGGGTGCCGATCTTACTTCGGTTCTACCTCTCGCCTCGCGCCCGGGTGTGGCGCAAAGGGGAAACGATATGGGAAGAGATAGGAGAGGGGAAGATCGAATTCGTGACCGGCGAGGAGGCAGATCCGGCGGTTCTCTCCCCTCCGGCGGTTGCTGGGGAGTACTCCCCTCTGGGTCTCCTCATCGGTTTCTGGATCGTGCTCTCCCTCTCCACGCTCATCGTCTATGCGGCCAAGGGGGACTGAGTGACGTGTCGCCCTGGGGGTTCTTGTAGGAGGAAACGTAGCATGATGAAACGGAGGGATCTCCCACCAACACAGGAGCACATCTACCTCAAGGGGATCCTGGATGGGATCACCATGGCCCGTAACGGAACCCTGGCCGTCGTCTTGGAGGTCGGTGCCATCGACATCGCACTCCTGGATCCCGACCAGCGAACGGCGAAGATCATGCAGCTGGATGACCTCTGGCGGAGCCTCCGCTTCGAAAGCCAGATCGTCATCAGTACCAGGAGGCAGGAGATGCGGAGCTACCTTCGCTACCTGGAGGAACGCCTCTCGGCCTGGGAGGAGGAGATGGAGCGCGCTCAGACCGGCCAGGAAAGGGAAAGGTTGGAACATCGCATCGACCTCCTCTACCGCCAGATGGCCCACCTGGAGGCCCTGGCCCAGGGGGTAAACGCCTTGGTGAGGACCTACCACTGGGTCATCCCCCACAACCCCTTCCTGGTGGAGATGCAGCGCCGTGTGACGGGGAGGGAGGTCCTCACGGAGGAGCAGTTCCGAGAGGCGCAGCAACTGCTCATGGAGCGGGCGCACAGGGTGGTACGGGGCCTGGCCCGGATCGGCCTGTCCACGCGCCTGGAGGACGATGAGGCGATCATAGAGGAGATCCTGCGTTTCTACTTCCCCACCATCCCGGAGGAAGTGCCGGTGGAGTTCCGACTGGTGGCCTCCCCCCTTCTGGGGGTGGCTGAGGAGGTCTAATAGATCATGTTTGGCCTGGAGAGGATCCGTCGTCGGCTGAGGCGAGAGCAGCCTGGTATTCAGGGGAGCCCGCTAGAGATCGGCGGACGGAGCATCATCGATCATATCGCACCCAGTGGCCTCTTCCTGGAGCTGGATTACTTTCACTTCTCGACGACAGAGTATGGAAGGGTTTGGTTTGTGGAGGACTGGCCTGAGAGGCTGGGCCTGACCTATCTACATGACATCTACAGCTTTCCCGGGAACCTGCGAGTGTCTATCTTCGTCCGCCCCCTCGATCCCCGCCTCGTCCTGCAGAGCGTCAAGCGGGAGTTGACCCAGCTGCGGGCGCAGAGGCTCTCGGGCCAGCAGGAGGGGAAGATCCCCGACTACGGGGTCATCGCCACGGAGCGGAGCACGGAGGAGGTCCTTCGCAAGCTGCAGGAGGAGCGAGCTCCCATCCTTCTCGTCTCCTTCTATGTCTGCCTCTTCGCTCGCTCGCTGGACGAACTGAACAAGGCCTCGCGTCAGCTGGAGGAACTCTTCCTGGACGCGGGGGTGCGGGCTCACCGGGCCATGGCCAAGCAGGAGGCGGGTATCATCAGTATGCTCCCCTTGGGGGTGAACCTCCTTAACCAGGCCCGGAACATGGACTCGCACGCCCTGGGGGCGATGTTTCCTTTCGTCTCCTCGGACTACCTCGCCCCCAGGGGCCACTTCATGGGGATCAACCGAGCCAACGGCACGCTGGTTACAATGGACATCTTCGAGGAGGAGAACACCAACCTCATCACCGTGGGGAACATGGGGAGCGGGAAGTCGATGTTCCTCAAGTATCAGGTCGAGCAGGCGGTGATCACCGGGACCCGTTGCATGGTGATAGATCTGGAGGGTGAGTTTCGTCCCCTCTGCATGGACCTGGGGGGAACCTATCTCGAGCTCTCCACAGCCGCAGAGCACAAGATGAACGTCCTGGACATCAACCCCGAGGACCGCGATCCCTTGACTGAAGGTTACTACGATTTCCTAGGGTGGTTGGAGGTGGCTCTCCGGGAGCGGAGGGGGGAGCCTTCCCTCTCCGCCAGGGAGAAGAACCTGGTTGACACCACCTACAAGGAGGCCATGGCCGGAGCCGGGGTTCAGCAGGAGGATCCCTCCACCTGGCGGACCCCCCCACCGACGCTATCGACTTGGTACCAAGTTCTGCGGGAGAGGGGAACGCCGGACGCAGACGAGCTCGCTGAGCGGATCGCGCGTTACGCCGTGGGCCTCCTGGCCGAGGCCTTCGACTGCCAGACCAACGTGACCATCGACTCATCTCTTGTAGTATTCGACCTGAAAGATGTCCCCGACGAACTCAAGCCTGTGCGGGTGCGGCAGATCCAGAGTTTCATCTGGTCCAACGTGCTGCGGGAGATGAGACCCACCCTGGTGATCGTCGATGAGGCCTGGTGGCTCCTCCAGGACCTGGAGACGGCTCGTGACCTCTCGGCCATGGCCCGACGCTTCCGCAAGCGGTATGCGGGCCTCTGGTTGAGCACACAGCATGCGGAGGACTTCGCCCGCAACACCGATGCCGAGTTCATCCGGGATACGGCGTCGGTGGTGCTCCTCTTCGCTCAGAACCCCTCCGCCATTCCCCTGCTTGAGGGGCGGTTTGCCCTCAGCGGCGCGGAGACGAGAGAGCTGGTAGTCCTTCACCCAGGTGAGGCCCTTCTTCTCACCCGGCACCACCGCATCCCTCTCTACATCGCTGTCCCGAAGGAGAGGTACCCCCTCTACACGACGAAGCCCCAGGAGGTGATCGCCTTCAGGGAGGGAGGGGGAGAAAGTAAATGATCGTCATTTGGGGGCAGATCATGCAACCACCTCGCTTCAACTTGAAACTGTTCCTGCTCATCGCCATCCCCACTCTGCTCTTGGCGCTCTACCTGGCTCTCACCTCCTTACAGGATCCCGAGGGAAGCGCCAAGCGGTTGGGGGTGTTGTAGCGGTGATTCGCGTCGGTGTGGGAACCGCTGGATCCTCGCCAGCTCATCGGTTGCCTGACCACGGTCTTGGGGAGCGTGGGGGTTCTCTTCTGCTGTGTCTACTTTGCCCTCTTGGGGGTGGTGATTCAGGCCCTGCCCGCAGGACAGGAGGGGGCCTGGGCCTGGGTGTTGGGCCCTCCGAGGATATTTTCGATACACCCCCCGTTGGAAGGTGGGCCCCGGGGGTGGCCCGTGCGAGGTCCGATCAGCGCCCCCTTCGACGATCCATCCTACAGGGAGAGCACGGGGAGCACACATTTGGGGATCGACATCGCGGCTCCGCTCGGCTCGCCTGTGATGGCAACGCTGGAGGGAGAGGTCACACTCGCCGCTCGCGCGGGCAGCTTCGGCAACCTAGTGGTCATCGAGGAAGGCCCCTTTTCCGTCTACTATGCCCACCTGGACGAGATCCACGTCTCTATAGGGGAGAGAGTAGTGTGGGGACAAACCATCGGGAGGGTGGGATCCACAGGGAGAGCTTCCGGTGCCCACCTTCACTACGAGGTGCGATACTATGGATGGCCGGTGGATCCTCAGCCTTATCTCTCCGGTTGAAGCCGGTGAAGATGGCTGCCACAGCGCCACTACTCTTCGCGCTGGAGGAGCGGCTAAGACAGGAGGGGCTCTGGGAAGCCCGCGTCCGTCGAGTGCTTCACTTCCTAAGAGAGAACTGGACGAGGGATTTGGAGGAAGCCCTGCGCGGCCTGCCCGATGAGGATGAGGTCACCCTTCGGTATGTGATGGGACAGCTCGCCTGGCTGGCCCAGGACCCTACGCGGAGTAGGCTGGAGCAGTCACTCGAGGAGCTAAGGGAGTTAGAGGAGTGTGAGATCTTGTCCAGTTAGGAGCCGAGAGTGACCTTCACAAATGTCAAGATGAGGGGGTCGACCAGGGAGGAGGATCTGCTCCTGGAGATCACCCCACCTCGCGATAACGAGCGAGATGCTGCAGCCGTGCAGGACATGCTGGCCGCCCTCTCGCTGAGCGAACCCTTTTCCCTGGAGATCGCGGGGGAGGCGGGAAGGAAACGATTCCTGGCCAGGGGCTCACCGCGGGCCATCGAGCATCTCCGGTCACGCCTGGCCGGCATCTACCCGCAGGCTGGTTTGGAGGTGGTGAACCCCGCTCGCGAGCCCCGTCGAGACCCGGCGCGAGTGCGTCCTAGGGAGCGGGTTCTGACGATGGAACTCTACCTCCGGAGGGGTCCTCACCTCCCCATAAAGACCTATACCACCTACCAGGAGGAGAGGGTTCGGGGCTCGGATCCTCTCTTGGAGCTCCTCTCGGCACTAGGGGGTGGAGGACGGGCTTTGACCCAGCTGATTCTTCGACCCGCGCCAGACAACTGGTCGGAGAGGTACCTTGACCTGGCCCGCCAGCGCCACTGGCAGGAGCAGAAGGCCTCTCCACGGGGCCAAGCCGCGGTGGGGATCTTCTTCTTGATGGTGTTCGGGGCCCTCTTTCTCTTCCTCAGAGGCTTTTTCTGGTGGCTGGAGGGGTTGAGGGGTCATGCGCTTCTGGCGGGGATGGCCCTCTTCGTGAGCGAGGCGGCCTTGTTCTACCCGCTGCGGGCTCTGACCCGGGAGGACGATCCCCAGATCGTGCGGGAGAAGGTCCACCTCCCGGCCTTCGAGACCTGGCTGCGGATCGCCGGCTTCGCTGAGGAGGAGGTGGAGTTGGAAGAGAGGATGTGGGACCTAGTCTCTGCCTATGGGCTCTACAATTTCCCAGCCGGGAACGGCTTCCTGGCCAGGAAGGTGGTCTTCGACCCAGCCGACATACGTACAGACCCGGTAGCTATAAACCTTCCCCTCCTGGGGAGAGGGTTGAGGGCCTGGTGGGCGAGGAAGCCCATCCTGAATGTCAGGGAGCTGGCCAGCCTGTGGCACCTGCCCCTGGGAGAGGTCGAGGTCCAGGGGCTGAGGCATGCCCCCGCCCGGGTGGTCCTCCCTGTGACCGAGGTCTCGGGAGAGGGGATCCTCTTGGGCCACTCCGTTCATCAGGGCGGGCGAGTGGAGGTGCGGCTTCCCTTCGAGATCCTCCATCACAACATCTTCTTGGTGGGAAAGACCCAGCGCGGGAAGTCGAACCTGATGCATCTCCTGGCGGAGTCGGCCATGGCCGCGGGAGATCGAGCGGTGGTGGTGATCGACCCCCATGTGGATCTCGTTCGCTCTCTGCAAGCGCGCATCCCCCCTGGCCACGAGGAGCGCGTGATACTCATCGACCTCTTCGATCGAGAGTTTCCGGTAGGGATCAACCTCCTGGAGTACCGGCGAGAGAGCCCCATCGACCGAGATAAGGTGGTGGCGGACATCATCGACAGTTTCTCCGACATCTGGGTTCGCTTCTGGGGTCCCCGCATGGAGATCTACTTGAGATGGGCGCTTTTGACCCTGGCCGAATACAACCGAACCGCCCAACGCCAGATGACCATCCTGGAGGTTAACCTCCTTCTATCGGATGAGAGGTTCCGAGCGGACATCCTCCGCCAGATCAGGGATCCGGAGATCCACCGCTGGTGGCGGGAGGAGTACGAACCGTTGAGATTGAGACACTCCCGCTTCCTGATAGAGGTCATCTCTCCCATAAAGACCAAGATCGACCGCTTCGTGGCCTCGACTATCGCTAAGAACGTGCTCGGACAGCCACAATCCACCGTGGACATCGAAAGGGAGATCCAGGACCGCAAGATCATACTGGTTAACCTAGCTTCCGGTCTGGTGGGGAAGGAGACGGCCTCCCTTCTGGGCTCAGCCATCCTGGATATCCTGGCTTCGGTCTTCCGCCATCAGGCCCAAGAGGAGCGGGGCCGGCGAGCACTGGCCACCGTGATCGTGGACGAGATCCAGGCCATCGAGGGGTCAGGGAGGAAGTATAAGGAGTTCCTGCAGGAGCTCTCCAAGTTCGGGGCGAATGTGGTCCTGGGTACCCAGAGCCTGGCCATGATCGAGGTGATGGAACCCGGGCTGAAAGGGGCCATCTTCGCCAATTCGAGCACTCTTTTCCTCTTCGAGTCCAGCGCCGAGGACGCCCGTTATCTGGTCGAGGAACTGGATCGGCCGGTGTCGGTGGCCGACCTGACGAACCTGGGCCCCTACCGTTGCTACGTAAAGACGTTGATCGGTAGGGAGCGGATCCCGGTATTCACCCTGGAGACCCTCCCGCCTCAACCAGGTCGCTGGGAGCAAGCGGAGCGAGTGCGACTTCTCTCCAGGAAGGAATACGGGCGCCATAGGACCGAGGTAGAGGCGGAGAGAACGACCTACATCCAAGAGCGTTACTACCCCGTGATCCTCCCCGTAGAGAAGGTGGTTGCCCGTGCGCCAGCCGGGTCACTCCCCTACCCCAATAGCGTGCCCAGGGAGAAGAGGGGAGGAGATGACCCTGGGGAAGCGGCGGGCGAGGCGGCAAAGGCTCCTCATCACATAGGGGGCGCCTCGGCGGAGGCGGCTCTCGATGAGGACCAGCGTCTTAGGCGCAACCGGGCACGTCGCCAGCGACCCAAAAAGAACCCTGGATGAGTCCTTTCTAAATGGAAGAGGTCAAGGAGGATACCGTGCGGAAGATCGAACTGGAGATCCTGCACTGGCTGATCAGCTATCCTCTGATGAGCGAGTACCAACTTGCGGTCGGGTTGGGCCTGGACGCGGGCTCACTCAGGGGCTACCTGAGAGAGCTGACGGATGAATTGGGCTTCCTTGACCGGCTCCCCTGCGCGGACCCTGCGCTTCGAAAAGGGGTGCAAGCCTACCTTCCAACGGACGGGGGCATCAGGGCCCTCGCTCAGGCGGAGGGGCTATCCAGTGTGCAATGTGTCCGACGCCGCCGCCTGACAAAGGGTCGTGTCTATAGGATAATCAACAGCCTCTCCTACTATTACGGACTGCGTACCTTCATGGTTCGACTGGGCCAAGCGGCCCGCCGACACGGGCAGATGGTGGCTCTCTTCGAGGAGGAGCCGCTCTTTCGCTTCACCAGGAGCCGTCGCGAGGGCCGTTTCCGTCCCGATGCCTTCTCCGTCTATCGGGCCGGAGATGCGGCCTATCCTTTCATCGTGTTGTGGGACGTGGGGTACGGCCGCGTCAGCCACTTCCGAGGTGTAGTGGACAGCCTCTATGACCTGAGGGAGGCGGATCGCTACCCCTTCCCAGCGGAATATCGCCGCTTTCCGGCCGTGTGTGTGGTCACTACCGATCTCTGGCGGCTTCTCGAGTGGCAGCGGATGTTCCGTCTTTCAGGGATCCGTCGCCGGTCGGCGGAGGTGCAGCTCTATCTGGCATTGCGGCGTGACCTACGCCCCGGGCCCGAGGGCAAGGGGTGGAACTTCTTCCGTCCGGTGTGGTTCGATGGGTCAGGCCAACGGGTGCCCTTCTTGAGCGGGGCTCCCTCTTTCCCCTGGGAGGAGTACCGCACTTTCCTGGAGAGGCGCTTCTTCGCCGTGGAGGCCCCTCGCCGGTCTGGTCGTAGGATCTTGGGCGATCCTCTCCTTGAGAGGGCTCAAGCCTTGAGGAGCTTGTTCGTATCGGCAGGCGAAGAGGAGATGGCCCTGGTCAACCTGGCCCTGCGTCGCAGGGAGAAGGAAGTGCTCCTTTGGATCGGGGATCACCCGCTTCTCTCCGTGAGACTGCTGGCCCTCTTCATGGGCAACCGAGAGAGCACGATCCGGAGGGACATTCCCCGCCTGGTGAAACTGGGCCTGATAGAACGGGCTGAGCCCCCAGATGGCTTCCAGGGCGAGGCGATGTACCTCTTGACCGATCGGGGTGTGAGGTGGCTGGTCAAGCGGCGGCGAGCGAGGCACCGAACCTTCCTCTTAGGCCACTGGCAGCGGACGGTGAGGTGGATGCTGACCTGCTTTCGACATACTCGAGCCCTCTACGAGTGCATGGCTACCTTTGCAGCACCAGGTCTGACAGGCGGCCCTCCTGGTTCATGCGGGTTGCACCTCTGGGAGAGCGAATTCCGCAAGAACCGACGGTACGAGTACCGAGGGTTCAACCGGGTCTTCGCACCGGATGCGTATGGGGTCTTCCGACTGGGAGATCGTGGCTTTCGCTTCTTCCTGGAGGTGGACATGGATACCGTGCATGGCCGCTCATTGGAGAGAAAAGCGGAGAGCTACTATATCTTCCGGCGCAGCCGGGAGTTCGTGGAGCATGGCTTCGCCTTTCCTTCGGTGTTGGTAGTGACGACCACCCTGGGCCGGGGGAGGGGCATTCTCTCCACCTTCCAGCGAGTTGCCGGGTGGTTGGGTGTGGGTGTTCTCCCCCTCTACGTGACGACGCAGCAGCTGATGGCTGCCGAAGGTCCGCTGGCTCCCATCTGGCTTACACCCACATCGAAGAACTTGGTGCGCTGGTTGCCTATAGAGAACCTGCCTGTTGAGAGCGAGAAGGAGGCCACCCGTGAGCCGCATCGATGATCTATCTTTCAAAATCCTCCGCTCATTCACGTTACTCATGGAGGCCAAGTCGCCGGATCTATGGCTTCACAGCCTGAGAGTGGCTTCGCTGGCCGTTGCCCTGGGACGGGCGCTCGACCTCTCGGAGAGAGCCCAGCTGGAGCTAGAGGTGGCAGCACGGCTCCATGATCTGGGCAAGCTGGCCCTTCCCGACGTTATCCTGGGGAAGGGGGAGAGCCTGGGCGAAGCGGAGACGGCTGCCATTCGAGCACATCCTGTGCTGGGGGAACGGATTCTCTCGCCCCTTCCACTTACGGATGAGGTGCGGAAGGCGGTTCGCAGTCACCATGAGCGGATGAGTGGGGAGGGTTATCCCGACGGCCTTCGTGGGGAGGAGATCCCCCTTGGAGCCAGGATCGTGGCCATCTGCGATGCCTATGACGCGATGACGAACCCTCGCTCGTACCGACCGCCGAAGGCGACCGAGAAAGCCCTCGTGATACTGATCCAGGATGATGGCCAGCAATGGGACCCTCGGCTCACGGAGACGTTCGTCAGGGTGGTGCGGCAGGAGCCTAGCAGGACGGGCCCTGGCCTGTTATCCCTAGACCCTGTCGGGTTTGGGACAGGGCGTGCCGGGAGAGGCCAGTCATGGCCAGAGCTAGATGGTCTTATGGGGGGAAGGGGGAGCCGATGACGCGCATCTACGCCATGGCAAACCAGAAGGGGGGTGTGGGCAAGACCACGAACTGCTTCAACTTGGCGGCGGCGCTAGCTGAGAGAGGCCAGCGAGTCCTTCTGGTGGACTGCGATCCGCAATGCTCACTGACCGCCGCTCTGGGGGTGAGCGTGCTGGAATTGAAGCGATCCCTGTACGATCTCCTCTTCGATGACGGCCCACACCTAGGCGAGGTCGTGCTTTCCACGAGGATGAGCGGGGTGGACTTGATTCCTTCCCATCCGAAACTCGCGGAAGCGGATCTCCAACTGTTGACGGTCCTGGAACCGCAGAAGCGGTTGGCCTACCAGATTAACGGAAGGTCGGCATCTGACTACGATTTTGTCCTCATCGATTGTCTACCTAGCCTGGGGACCCTCATGGTCAACGCCCTGGTGGCCGCCGACGAGGTGCTGGTGCCCTATCTACCCACGCCGTTGTCAACCGCGGCCCTGCCCTACCTCTTCAGCACCATGGATCGCCTCTATCGCCTGAACCCGAAGCTCCGGGTCTTTGGCATCATCCCCAGCATCGTCGATACGAGGACCAAGGTGCCTCGAGTGGAGTTGGATCGTCTTCGGCGCCTCTATCCCCGGCTAAGGATCCTCCCCTCGATCAACAAGGGGGTGGCTCTGGAGAGGGCGATGGGCCTTCGAATCTCCATCCTGGAGTACATGCCCCACTCGACACAGGCGGCCACGTACCGGGAGCTGGCCAGGATTCTCATCGAGGCTGCCACATAGGAAGAAATGGAACATGGCGAGAAGAAGGAAGAGCGTCTACGGTGATCAGCCGCCCGCCATCGAGGACGAACTGATCAAGCGGGTCGATGTGACCCTCATCAAGGACAACCCATATCAGTGGATCTTTCGCGCCCAGCCGCGTACACCAGAACAGAGGCAAGAGGAGAGGAGCTTCCTGGTACGGTTGGCCGAGAGCATCCGCCGCGGTGAGCTATACCACCCGCTGATGGTGACCAAGACCAGGGAAGGCGAGATCCGCCTCGTCTCGGGAACTGCCCGTAGAGATGCTCACCTCTTGGCCATGGAGATCTTCCCGGAGGAGGCTGACCGTTTTCGATACGTGCGCTGCATCTTCGTGGACAACCTGACTGTCGACGAGTGGATGATGCGCACCTACGAGGAGAACTCGATCCGCAGGCCCATCGATCCAATTAAGGAAGCGGAGTTCTTCCAGCTCCTAAGGGATGAAAGAGGGCTTACCCAGCGCGAGATCGCCCACATGCTGGGCATCTCCGAGGCACAGGTGAGCAGCCGGCTGCTCCTGCTTACAGACCAGGAAGTGAGACAGGCTGTGGAGAGGGGAGAACTCAGTGCCACTGCAGCCCGGGCTCTCGTCAGGGCCTCGCGGCGCAAAGCGAAGGCTCGCGGAGGAGGAACGGATAGGGGGAAGAAAGTCAGTGAACCTCGATCTCGCGCAGCCGAGGCGGCGCCAGAGGGGGAACTAGCCACTTGGAAAGGACGTCTATGGCGAGAGATGAGACGGCTGGAGGCCCTCCTTGAAGGCCCTGGGTCCGAGGAGAAGGGAGCAAACCTAATGGAGGACGCATGGACGGAGGCATTGCTCCAGGCTCTGGACAGAATCGAAGTCTGTCTTGTGAGGATCAAGAGGGTCGTGGTGCGGGGGGTTCAACTAGACCAACAGGGCAAGGGCGCATCGGATCCGCCATAGGCCAGCACACGCGGTCGCAGGTTGAAACGCCCACTTGCTCTAGCTCGAGTTTCGCGGAGGGAACTGCATTCCGTCGCCTGCCTCAGCGCAGCCAGCCGATGTAGGGGCCATGGGAGAGGCGAACCCCCACGGAGCTACGACTACAGCGGATTCCAAGTCTCTAGCAGTATCCAAGTCCGTTCCATACCATATATTGTGTCTCTGCACTCCATCTGCGTATATCTGGCAGGTGTGCGGCCACCGGAGGTCCTGGTCTTCTTGAATCTGCAGGAGTGTTGAAATCGATCTGGTTGTGGATCAAGTTCGCAGTAGCCTTGTCTGCAGTTCGACAAGCTGGCCTGGCGGCCGCTGGTACGCGGGAGGGCAAGGTTTCCTCGCACGAGAATTGGCCGAAGTGGGCGGATAGGGCAAATTGCGGGAACAGCGAGGAGTCGGTGGGCGACCACGCGGAAGCAAGAGCAGAGGCGTTCTCGTACTCCAGCCGGGGCACTCCCAGGCTGGAGCGGACAAGAGTATTCCGTTCGGGCCCGAAAACCGACCGCACGCAGATCAGCATGGACGCTATCGGGCGCCTGGTAGAGAATGCCTAGGACTAACGGCTGATCCGCATGCAAAATAAGAAGGGGCGTACGTGATCGACTACCGAGATTGCGAGGAGGTATATCATCGCGTCGGCCAATTCCCTGACAACGTCCGCATGACCGAGGGTGTCCAGTCAGCGTTTGGTTAGCTGACGCCTGTCAAGTTTTGGGCACTTCAGAGGAGTCGACCATTGGCTTGGTCCGCAATACTGGTTTGACGGATGCTCCTCGCCGACCTATAATGAGTGTTGACCGCAAGGTAAGGCGAGAGGGATTGGTGATATGGCCCGTTCGTCTCGTCTGTCGGCTCCGGGCCTCAGAGTGATGGTTACACAGGCCAGAAGGATGTCCTGTAAAAGGGGTGCATTTGCCGAAGATGGAGCGAGCAGACCTGCGTAGGCGATATCACGCGGCGAGGGTCTGGCTGTGGCCGATTCCTTTTCTTGTGGCTTGCCTGGCCCTGATAGCGACAGCCGTAGCCTACCTGTGGCCCCAACCCTACGATGGCCTTACCTGGTCGCCGGCTAGTGGAGAGGTGGTGGGGATAGACCCGGCTGCCCCGGCGGCCAACGCCGGAGTTGTGGTGGGCGACATCATCGTCGCCATAGACGAGGTTCCTTTCGCCAGGGCCCAGCTCTTCTACCGCGAGAAGCGCGCGGGGGAAACTGTTGTTTTCTCTTTGCTGCGCAGGGGAGAGTCGCGGCAGGCTAAGGTGACCCTGGGGCCGGCTTCTCCTGGGATCCTGGCCCTCTGGCTGGAACCGCTGCTCATCGCCCTTGGTCTGTGGCTCACAGGCCTCGTTGCTCTTGCTCTGCGGCCTGCTGCAAGGGAAGCGCGACTCTTTTTCCTGGTCAACCAGGTAGGGAGTGGGGTCTTGTCTGCAGGTCTCCTTTCCACCTTTGGCCTAGAGCTGGCTAGCCGCCTCTTCAACATGCTTCTATGCTGGATATCTCCCCTCATCATTCACTTCCACGTTGTCTTTCCAGTCCTCCTAGCAAGCCGCCGTCGTCGCCTACTTCTTGGGTTCCTGTACGGCACTGCCCTAGTCCTATCCTTGCCCTATGCTTTTTGCAGCCTTCCTCGCCTGAAATCGGTTCCCGGGTATCTCTTCCTATACAACGGTATCCGACTCTATCTAGCCCTGGCCCTCCTGGCTGCGGTGATCTTGTTACTTCGCAACTACCTTCTCATGCCCTCCCAGCCGGTGCGCCAGCGCATTCGGGTCGTGGTCTTTGGCAGCGCTCTGGCCCTCACTCCTCTGGTTGCGCTTTCCCTCCTGCCGGAGGCTGTGCAAGGCCGTCCCCTGGTCGCCTATGAGCTTTCCTTCCCCTTCCTTCTCCTGAGCCCCCTCGCCTATGGCTATGCCATTTACAGGCACAACCTTTTCCAGACCGACCGCATCCTCAACCGGAGTCTGGTCTATCTCTCCCTGGGTATCCTGTGGATGAGTTTCTACCTGGTTCTACTGGCCTCCCTTGACTGGCTCTTCCCAGGAGCCATCCCGTCCGGCGGTGCTGTGGTGGGTGCAGCACTCATTCTGGCCATGGCTATGCTCTTTGTACCTTTGAAGGAGCGTGTCCAGGCCCTGGTGGATCGCCTTTTCTACGGCGGGTGGTATGATTACAGCACAGTCGTCGCCCGGTTCAGCCAGGCTCTCAGTGCGGCTCTTGATGAGGCTGCCCTGGTTGAGCTTCTGGTGGAGCGGCTGCCTCCGGCCCTTCGCGTACGAGGAGCTGCCCTCGTCTTGCCCGCGAACGATAGAACACTCACCATGAGGGCGAGCCGTGGTCTCGAGGAGATCAGGTTAGGGTCCATACGGAGGGACGGGACCCTGGCTCGGTTCCTCCAAGAAGGTTCTGGGCCTCTGGAGCCCCATCGTTTGGGTCGGCATCTCGAGAAGAGCGATCTTTCCATTGAGGAAAGGGGCCTTGTTGCTAGTAGCGAGATTGCACTGTGGATGCCCCTCGTCTTCCGAGGGAAGCTGGAAGGGATTCTGCTCTTGGGATCAAAGATGGCCGATGACGTCTACAGCGATGAGGATTATGCCATCCTGGAGACCCTGGCCAGGCAGGCCGCCACGACGGCTGAGAACGTGCGCTTGGTAGGGGAGCTGCGGCAGAGGCTGGAGGAGATTGGGCGGAGTAAGCGGAAATTGGAGGAGGCCCATCGCCGCCTGCTGACCGGGCGTGAGGAGGAACGCAAGCGGATAGCTCGGGAGGTGCACAATGGCCTCTTGCAGGACCTCATCGGGATGAGCTACCGGCTGAGGGACTATGGGAGGCAGGGTCAGGGCTCGGCCTTGGAAGGGCCCCTAGAGGAATTACGGGAGGAGAGTCTACGTCTCTTGGGGGAACTACGTCGGATTTGCACCGACTTGCGTCCCCCGGCTTTGGACGTCCTGGGGTTGGCTTCGGCCATTCGCTCTCACAGCGAAGAGGAGATGAAGACAGGCCCCTCTATCGAACTGGAGCTCATGGACGATCGGGGGCAACTTCCGGAAGAGGTGGCCATCTCCCTTTTCCGCATCTACCAGGAAGCCCTGGCTAATGCGGTTAAACATGCCGATGCCAATCAGATAGTGGTACGGCTGGAGTTATGTCCCGACTCGTGCATCCTCTCAATCTGGGACAATGGCCGGGGTTTCGTCGTCCCTCGGCGACTGGAAGAGCTGGCCCGGGAGGGGCACTTTGGCCTCCTGGGGATCCAGGAGCGGGTCGAGGCAATGGGTGGAAGTCTGGAAGTGGCTTCTGCCCCCGGTGCGGGGACTGAGGTGAGGGTTCGGGTGCGGTTGGATGCGACGGAGTGATAGATGAAAGCGCTTCGGGTTGTTCTGGCCGATGACCATCCGGTGGTGCGGGCTGGCATCAGGAATGAACTGCAGGCAGCGGGCATCGAGGTGCTGGGCGAGGCAAGCGATGGGGAGGAGACCCTGCGCCTGGTGGAGGGTTTGCGACCTGACGTGTTGGTGCTGGACGTGGAGATGCCAGCGTTGAATGGCCTGGAGGTGACCCGCCGCCTGCGGGAGACACAGCCTGCCTTGCCCATCTTGGTGCTGAGCGCCTACGACCACAACAGCTACGTCTTCGGGCTGTTGGAGGCTGGAGCTACGGGTTACGTCCTCAAGGATGAGGCGTTGGAGAGCATCGTAATGGCGGTGCGGAAGGCAGCGCGAGGGGAGATGTGGCTGAGTCCCCAGGTGGCGGCGAAGGTGACGAGAAGGGCGACAGGCGAGGAGGAAGAGGCTCCCCTTACGGAGAGGGAGTTGGAAGTGTTGCGGTTGCTGGCCCGAGGGTGGGACAACCGGCGGATTGCAGAAGAGTTGGCCATCAGCAAACGGACAGTGCGTTTCCATCTGGGGAACATCTACGAGAAGATTGGTGTGCAATCACGAACCGAGGCCGCCCTCTGGGCCGTGCGGCACAAGGTAGGAGGGGAAGAATAGGGAAATAGAGTCTCAGGCCCTTCGCTTCAACCTGTCGAAAGTGGCAGGTGAAAACTGTCGCTTTGGCCGTTGTGTGGCGGGAGACAATCTAGTACGCTCTGATTGCCACCGGAAAGGCCGGTGAGTATTTCAAGCGTAATCAAACAAGAGGAGGTGCCTGATGCGTAGGGGTAAGGTTGTCTCGGTGTTCGTGTTGCTGGCGCTGTTGTTGAGCGCTGGGTCCGGTGTGGTTCTGGCAGGTGAGCCCCCTGTAGAGGAGGTTCCTGCCAACATAACACCGGAGGATGCCAACT
>DMLA01000158.1:33875-38696 GCA_003453555.1 Chloroflexota bacterium
GTAAGGCAAGACCCAGGAGCTACCGAGCCTCAGGGAACCGAGATTGGCTGCACGTCGAGTGAGGGCTCGTCGCCAACAGGGCCGGTGACGACGTCGATAACTTGTACCTATTTGGGGACGTACAGTCAGACGGCCACCCATACGATACAAGGGGTAACCCAGCACCTGAAGAGCTACTACTACAAATATCGATGGCAGAACGCCGTGACATACAATGCCTACAGGACATACAAGACTGAAGAGTGGTGGACACGAACTAGTACCCTGTACATAGTGGGCGAAAACCATACCGATTGGCTCTACCACGGCTTTGACTGCAGCAACTACCAACAAACCAAGCACGCGTCGGCAGGGTTCTGGCCCAACTGGTACAACAACACCGAGACGTACCACTACATCTACGATTTCACCAAGAACTGGCCAATTCTCACGCCGGCACCGGCAGGAGTTGGGGTCATGCGCACCTACGAGACCGCACCTGCTTACAAGAGTGGGAGCCACATTGGTACTTTGGACACCGAGATTTCGTATAGGCTCTGGTGAATTCGCGAAGTCAAAGGATATCAGCTATAAGTCGTGAGTCACGGTGTAAGGCGACGGCAATCGAAATTGGGGCACAAGCTCTAACTTGTGTCCCGATTTCCTTGTCTATCGGGCTTGCAGACTCGCATGATCACACGTGTCAGCAGTTCGTAGCATTCATAAGGTGTTACGTTTCGGCCTTATGTGCGTTATACTTAATAGGAGTGGAACCGAGACGACGAAAGAGCGCAGCAGCTGAGGCTGAGGAATGTCCCGAGGGAGCGTTTGAATAACAGTGAAGAGCAAGCATTGATACGTGCGGCTCAGGCTGATCCGGGCCGCTTCACTTCCCTCTATGCCCGCTACTTGCCCCGCGTCTACAACTACATCGCGGGCCGTGTGAGTGACCCAATGAGCGCCGAGGACATAACCAGTCGGGTCTTTCTCAAAGCGCTGGAGGGGCTGCCTAATTATCAGTCACATGCTCCCTTTGCAGCTTGGCTCTTTACTATTGCCCGCAACGAGATCATCACTCACTACCGGCAGCGGCAGAAACAACTCCCTTTCGATGAGCGGCTGGATAGCCAACCTGACGCTGGGGTTGAACTACAGAATCGAGTGGCGCAGGACGACCAACTGCACCGATTAGGCGAGCTAGTCCAAGCATTGGATGAGGAAAAGCAAGAGATACTGCGTTTGCGTTTCGGCGCGGGTCTGACCTATCGGGAAGTTGCAGAGGTGCTAGGAAAGTCCGAGGCGGCCGTGAAGATGGCCGTGCGCCGGCTGCTGCGGCGTCTTCTAGCCGAATGGGAGGAGCAATATGACTAGAGAGTTGAAGAAGCGAGACCTGCATGCCGCTCTGACCGAGCTCTTCGCGGCACCCCCGCCCAACGAAAGGTTCGCTGCCGCATTGGGGGCTCACTTGCGAAGTCGCGCGCATCAGCTTGGCAGGGAGTGGGTGACGAAACCACAGGAAGGCACCTGGCGCGAGGGCTTTAAGGGCTTTGGGGTGAAGCACCGCAGCAGAGTATTCCTGTCGGGGGCTTGCCTGCTGTTGGCTATCATGGTGGCTAGCACGGTGGTGGTAGTTGGGCCCGGTCAGGTGTGGGCTGCTTTGCAGCAGCTCATCGGGTTCGTGCCGGGCATTGGCTTCGTGAACCTACGTGAAACTGCTCTATTGGCCCAGCCGACAGCCCAGATTCGAGACGGGATCACCTTGGTAGTGGATGAAGTAGTTGCTGAAAGGGACCAGACCCAGCTTCATTATCACATCGAAGGCGTGCCGTCCGACTTGGCTTGGCACATGGGACCTGAATACACTGGCGAGGAGGAGGCTTGGCTGATCACAGAGGAGGGGTATCGCTACCCGGTCGGTAGCGTAAGCATGTCTGAGAATGAGGGCTATCTAGGCTTCCCTGCACTGCCGAAGGGGATCTTCTTGGTCACGCTGGAGCTGCCTCGGCTGCCTCTCGCCCGCCCTGGGGCCTTGCCTCAGAACTGGCGAATCCCCTTGCGCTTGGAGCCGGGCATGGCCAGGGTGGCTGCTGAGAAGTTGCCCACTATCGTGTATACGGATGCCGCTCTGGTCCGCAGTGGAGTGCGCATCAGTATACCGGTGGTGGCCATTGGGAAAGAGGTCACGGCTGTCACTCTAGTCGGCGAAGTACTAAATCGCAAATGGAGTATGTTCAAGCTGGACAGCGCCAACCCTGTGACCGGTGAGTACGAGACCTACCTCACCGACGACCAGGGGCGGCACTACCGGCGAAGCTATCCCGCAGCGGTGCCCGCGCCCATGGAGCCCCAAGAAATTCGACCTGGTGAACGGCTGACTCAACTCACCGAGACCTTCACCTTCCAACCCTTGACCGCTGACTTGGAGGAGGTGACTCTCCACATCCCGGCTGTGGATGTGAAGGTCCCGACCGAGGTCAGCTTCGAGGTGGACATTGGGGAGAACCCTCAAGTAGGTGACGTTTTCCCACTGGATATCCCCTTGAAGGTGGCTGATTTCAATGTCCGTTTCGAGCGAGGCGAGATCCAACGTGATCAGGAGGGACGCATTCTATTGCGGCTGACCACGGCCCCGGTCGAGCCGCAGGGTGACAAGCAACTTAGCCAGCTCGAGGCGTCGGCCCCTGGAAGTTGCTGTCTAGTCGAGACTGGCTTCGAGGTCGAGACGCAGCGCCTAAGCGTCTCCTTTGAATTGAGAAACGATGATGGCAGCCTGAGCACCGGCCCACAGACGGTGTTCATCAACCACGCCGTAGTCACGCTACTGGGACCCTTCGAGCTTATCTGGCCTATCCCCTCGGCCAGATAATTCTCACCGAATCACCTCTGATGAAGCTGGGCTGAGGATATGCGAGATCGAGATACTTGCTCCCCTCCGACATTTTAGAACGTCTGCACCATGATCGTTTGGGGGCGGCCAGGAGGAAGGTCCTGCGGGTGCAGATTCTCCTGACCGCTGCCTTTGCCCAGAAAGAGTGCCGGTGAATCGCTGGCAAAGTTGAGTGCATAGATCATACCCTCTGCAAGTAGTGGCAGTAGTGAGTGGAGAGAAGGATTGCTCCAAGGTGGGGATCAGGTATGAGACAAATGCCCGGCAGATTACCTTTGAAAGCAAGTAGATATAGGGAGGGCGGTTCTCCTCATCGCTACAGGCGAAGGGCTTGTGGATTGCTTTTCGCTCTTCTGGCCGTACTGCTAGCGGCTTGCGCCGCCCATTCAAAATCTGTGGCTCGATTTGGGATTCCAGACGTGGTCGTTCATACCTCTTTCTCTGATGAGGTGGGGGTTGCCAGTTGGGGTATAGAAAAGCCTGATGTCACTGCAATGGGGATTGGATTCGTACAACCTGAACACAGGGATATCCCACCCCTCGAACGTCCGCAAACAGAGGAGATTCGAGTGGCCAATGGGGAGCCCTTCTCGTCGTACTTGCTGCTATCATCGGGCCAGCGAACTACCCTCTTGGTAACGGCATTGTTGGATTACAAGCAGGTGCCGTTCAGTCTGGATGGACACGAAGGACTGCTGCACGAGATTACGGTTGAACCCGGAGGTGATCTGGAACTACCTATGCGGCTGGCGGTGGTCAAGCCGGGTGCGCACGACTTGGTGGTTGTCGCCTTCAAGGAGCCCTACGATCGTCCCATGGACCCTGGCTATCGTGACAGGATGTTTCAGCGATTGGTAGGCCGACGCGTCGTAATCGTCGTGGGAGGCGTAGAGGAGCCAATCCAGACCCCCGCGCCGGACATCCTAGGCTCCCCTCCACCTCCTGAAGTGACCTTTGGCCTTCGGGTTGCCTTCGCGACAGCGCCTACCGGAGCGGAGACGCATCCGTCAAAACGGTTTATGGCCTTCGGCCAAGGGCGGTGTAACGAGACTTTTCCTTACCAACTCTGGGTCTCAAATTACCATGGCGAGACGCCGGTGGACTATGCGCTAGTTCTGTTCCAGGATTTTCACCAGGTCCAGTTGAAGGGTAAGGACATGGTCGTTGTGCACCTCGAAGCCGGACACGAGGTGACCATTGATGACGGCCTCATGTTGCCTGCCGAGCCGTGCATTCACGAGCTCCAGGTCGTTTACGTGATAGACCCTTATCGTTCAATACTGCGAGATGAAGTGACAGACCCTTTCGTTCATGGTTCTAATGCGGTAGGTATCCAAGTTGATTGCCCTTAAGCCAGTGGAAGCGAGCCTTTAGGCGCCCAGCTGAAGCCTCCACTGCCTATATCCTGCCTTGCCCTTCGCCTTGCCTCCCGCAGCCTGTTCCCAATCCCCACTGCTGCAAACACCTCTGCACACGTCTAGAAGCGGCGAGTGGCTAGAACTCGTCTGGGTCTGTGGTATGGTCACACCATGCGCAGTTGTGGTGGCCAAAGGCTCGAAGGTTCAATCTTTGGAATGCCTAGCAGCCCTTTCAGCTGATTGACATCCCTTGGAGAATAGCCCGAATAGTCATCGTTCAAGAAACCGTAGATCCTCCCGACTTCCTCGGTTAGCTCCCTGATAGTATTTGCCCAAAGTTCGAGATCTCCAGTACGGTCGACTTTCCCCCTCTGCTTTCTGGCATGGATTCGGCGATTCCCGATCCAACGGATGTAGGCGAAATCGGCTGTAATCTCCGGGACGCCTGGCACCAGGTCGGTATCTGCGATGCACCAGGCAACGCGGTGATGCCGAAGCAGCTCAAAGGTATCCTCTCGGACCCAAGAGTGGTCTCTAAATTCGACAGCGAACTCCCGATCTGGCGGGAGCCCCGCAAGGAACTCTTCCAGTGGCTTC
>DMLA01000109.1 GCA_003453555.1 Chloroflexota bacterium
ATGGCTAAGAGCCCCGCCACTAACGACTTGCCCACGCCACCCTTGCCGCTCATCACAGCGATGACATGCTCGATGCGGTTGAATTGTTGCGCCAAGCCTGCCCTTTGCTCCTGAGCAGAGATGAAATGCGCTCGCTCTTTCTGAGTCATCTCAGCCAACTCGATGGCCACTTTCTCAACCTCTGGTAGTCCCTCTACTGCTGCCCGTGCCTTGCTCACGATCTGATCCCTAATGGGCACCTCCATAAAGGGCAAGACAACGGTGAATCCTACCTCCTCGTTATCCACCCTTATCTCTTTGATCATACCCAATTCCACTAAACTGCGATCCGATTCCGGATGGATTACCCCTTCTAAGACCTTCTTAACCTCTTCAACGGTGATCAACGGTTTCTCCTCCCCTGGTTATAGATTCGCAAGGGAACGAGCCCCCTCATACGATCTCCGGGGTCCCGGAAGGGCTGTCAATGATGCTCGCCCTCACCCTCCTCCATATGCTCTTGGTAGGTGGCCAAGAATCGCTCCAGTACTTTGGCCATCTCGCGCAAGATCCCTCCTTCAAAGTTTATGGAAGGTGTTCCTCTAAGTGTGTCTTATGGGCCTCGATGAGGCGGTCCAGGGCCCTCCGCGATTCCCGTAACTCCTCCACCCATTGGGAGAGGACCTCGTCTCCCCTAGGGGTGAGCCGGTAGACCCGACGTGGGGGGCCTAGGCTCTCCTCCTCCCACTCGGAGACCACATACCCTTCACGCTCCATCTCATGCAAGGCTCTGTAAACTAACCCTGGGTTCAGGGAACTCGCGTCAAACCCAAACTCCTCTAGCCCCTGGAGGAGGTTATAGCCGTGGGCGTCGCCGCGATGCAATAGGAGCAATAGACAGGGGTGAAGGAAGCCGGTCAGCCTCCTGGGCCCCCCCCACCGGCCCCATCTCACATGTCTCCTCCGTCCACCATGTGGCATCCCAAACCTCCAAATCTGCTCACCATTATTATAGCACACTATATACAAATTGTCAATAGTTGATTTGTAGATATTCCAGAGGAAGGAGCCGAGCATGAAGAATAGAGTCTAGGAAGGCCTTGCAGGAGAACACGTGGAGACCACTACCATCGCACCCTGCAAGAGGGCGTATCCCCCGAGCACCCCATCAGCGGTTTTAGCACCAAAGAAAAAGGCGGTTCGAGTGGCGGACTGAGACCCCCCACACAACAAGAATTTCTCGAACTTCTGAGCCTCTATAAATCAGGCACTAACTATCGTTCTAAACTGTTGGGTAGAACGTCTGGATACGACATGGTAGAGCAAGAGATTCTAGTTGGGCCAAGGATATGTAAGCCGTATCGTTTTGAAACGGAATTCAAATGACACCGCTGAAAAGCGAACTGCGTAGCCTGGCCACCCCGTTGGGACTCACCATGCCGAAGATCTCCCCTCGGTGGACGATGAAACTGACCCCGTCCACGGCCACTATCTCGCCGTAGCGCTTGGTCAGGTTCTCCACCTCCGCCACCACTTCATCTCTCGTGTCTGCCACTCCCTCTCTTGGTCGAACCGGCCAAAATTATCCATCATCCTGGCTGGAAGGCAAGCCCCTTTTTTGACAAGCGAGGTAGGAAAGGGTAGCATTTATAACGCCATTTCTAGGAGGATATTGGTCGCTGACGACGATCGAGGGATCGTGTTGACGCGGGAACAACTACCCTGATTCTGCCGTGGCCAAGTTAGCCCTTTGGAACTGCCTCAAAGCATTAAGGAAAAATGCACTGAGTGGAGGGCGGGTAGATGAGCAAGAGTGGAAAACGAACCTCCTGGCAAGAGAGGGTCATCTCCGTAGCCACGGAACAAACCAGGGAGGAGTCGCTGGGGTTATGGGGTCGGCTTTCTGATGAAGAGCCGCCCTTCAACTACCGCCTAGAACATCTAAAGGCGGTAGTGCGTATAGCGGAGGGGTTGGCTTTGAAGTTGGGAGCCGACCTGCAGATAGTGCGAGCCGCCGCTTGGCTCCACGACCTGGCCAAGGAAGGGATCGCTGAGTTGGTTGAGAACGGACACGGCGTGGAAGGGGCGGAAGAGGCCAGGAAGATATTGGAAAGGACCGACTTTCCAAAGGAGAAGATCGATGCCGTCTGCCAGGCTATCGCTGAGCACGTGGGGCTCTACAGAGATCATCCTGTCGAACCGTTGGAGGCAGCGATCCTTTGGGACGCCGATAAGTTAGCCAAATTGGGCGCCATCTCCCTGGTTCACTTCCTCTGCCTGAGCCCCTCTCTTGGCCAGGGGACTACTGAGTCCCTCCTGGCGGAAGGTCGCCGGTGGCTACGGCTCCAGGCCAAAATGGTGGAGAGCATGAACACGCCTCTAGGAAAAGAGCTGGGATGGGAGAGGTATGAAGTGGTGAGGGGTTTCTATGAGCAACTGGAGAGGGAACTTAAAGGAGGGTGACCGATGAGGCAGAGGATGGTGGTTCTGGGTTCAGCCTGCGCATTGAGCAGCGCCACCCAGGATAACACCTTTCTCTTCTTCGACAGCCCAGGGGGAGGGCTGCTCATAGATTGTGCGGGGAGCCCCTTCCACAAGTTGCTCAAGGTGAGCGGAGAGCCGGGAAAGTTACGAGGGGTGATCCTGACCCACGCCCATCCAGACCATATCTACGGCTTGCCCTCCCTGATCCACGAACTCTGGCTCTGGGGCCGCGAGGAACCCTTCTATATCTATGCCAACCTCCGCACCCAGAGGACCGCTCGGACCCTCATCGGCCTCTTCGACCTCTGGGATAAGCCCATGCCTTTGGAGTTGGTTCCTATCCCCCAAGAGGAAGGCTTCCTTCTGCTGGAGAACGATGAGTACGCTATCCACACCACCCCGGTGCGCCATCTGGGTCCCACGAATGCGGTAAGGGTCACACCCAAGATCGGCAAAAGGGTGGTCACCTATTCCAGCGACACGCGCCCTTGTAAGGAACTCGTTGCCTTAGCTAAGGGCTCAGACCTCCTCTTCTTGGAGTGTACCGCCGAGGAGCCCCATAGGGTCCACCTCACCCCGGAGCAGGCGGGGGAGATAGCCCAGGAAGCCGGGGGCAAGGAGTTGGTCCTAGTCCACTACCTGGAGAGCATGGCCCAGGACCCAGAGGGGACCATCGCTAGGGTGAAGAAGTTCTTCGGGGGGCCGGTGCGCTTGGCTCAAGATTTTGAGGCCTATGCGCTCTGAATC
>DMLA01000174.1 GCA_003453555.1 Chloroflexota bacterium
TCCCTATCCCTTCCAGCAGAGGAAAGGGTGATTTTGATCTTCACCTCTGGGCCGAACACCTTGGCCCGGGACTTGATATATACCTGGGGGTGAGCGCCTGCCATCTTCTTCAGAATGGGGGCCAGGAGCGACTCATCTTTGCAATCTACAAAGACCATCTTCTCCTGATAATAACCCTCCCCAAATATCTCACGCAAGAGAGGTTGCAGCGGCCCCTCCCAGATGCCCATCAGTTCCTCAGGCACCCCGGGAAGGGAGATGAGCGTGGTATCCTCTAGGCGGAGGGTACAGGCCGGAGCCGTGCCCACAGGGTTGAAGATGGGGGTGGCCCCTTGGGGGAGATGGGCCATCTTGCGGCGAGAGGGGGTGAGGCTGCTATCGGCTACGTAACCCTCCTGGGCCAACTCTTCATATCGGCGCTTCACCATCTTCAGGGCTTCTAGATTCACTCCTAAGGGATGGTCAGTAGCCTCCGCTATGGCCTTCAGGGTGATGTCATCGGCGGTGGGTCCCAGGCCCCCGGTGGTGATGATGAGGTCACTTTTGCGCTCCAGCCCATCTCGGATCTCTATGGCAATGGCCTTCAGGTCATCTCCCACCACGACGACTCTTCTCACCCTCCCGCCTAACCCGGTGACCCGTTGGCAAAGCCAGTTACTATTGGTATCCAGGACGTCCCCCAACAAGAGTTCATTTCCAATGGCAACGACCTCTACCTCAACCATGGATGCAGCCTCCTCTTGCTTATGATTTCTCTCACTTCAGTGGGGCTTAGCATCCCCTCCTCGGTCACTATGCCGGTGAGATACTCCAAAGGCGTGAAGTCAAAATATCGATTGATGACCTCAACTCTCTGGGGATGATGGGGCCAGACCTCTTGAGAGTCCTTAGGACTCTCTTCGGGCAGCGTGTAACCCACAGGTAGGAACTTCTCTCTCCCGCAGAGGACGCAGAAGGGTACCTTATGGGCTCTAGCGGCGAGAGCCAAGGGGTAGGTGCCCACTTTGTTGACCAACCCTTCGGTTGATAGGCTATCCGCCCCCATCAAGACAACCTCTATACCCCCCATCATGCTGGGGGCGAGGGCATCGACTACCAGTTGGGTCTCCACTCCCGCTTGAACCAGCCTCTCAGCCAACGCTCGGCCTTCATATTGAGGCCGGGACTCGGTGCAGAGAAGGGCAAACGTTCGTCCTTCCTGCTTTGCGTGCAAGAATGCGGCTAGCACGGTCGAACTAAAGGAATGGGTCAAGACGAGAGCGCCATCGGGGATGAGAGGAAAGGCCACCTGGGCTATCCGCTCTACGCTCCTCTCCAGATGGTCGACATACCCCTGGGCCGTGGTTACCAGGGCCCTTTTGGCCTCCTCCAGAGCCATCTCCTCTTGTAGGGCAAAGAGGCTCCTATTCACCAAGTTCACCAGAGGGGCCATGGAGGGCTGGGCTTTAACGAGAGCCTGGCCTGTTCTTAAGAGTTCCCTTCGGAACTCCTCCCCACTGGCCGCTCTGCTCCTCTCGGCTAGAGCGATGAGGACCTGTGCCCCTTTTTGGGACAACTTTCGGGCCCCGGAGAGACGATCGTCTCGGATGGCCCTTATCTCATCATCGATCTCCTTGAGCGGAAACATCTTCTTAAAGACCACCCAAAATCTATCTACACTCCACAACGCAATCTATATATCAGAGAAGGTAAGAAAAAGCAATGAAAGGAAGCGAGCCTTGACAGGGAAGAACAATCGTGATATGAATATCACCGTAGGGAAAAGAGCTACTTGCCCTCTTAGAGGAGGTAGATTATGGCTATCTATTGCTCTAGAGATGTCTTTGAGGCTTTGGAGGGGCTCACATTCCCAGCCGACAAGCAGAAGATCATCAGCCACGCTTCTGCCCAGGATGCACCAGAGGCGGTAATCATCGCCCTCAACCGACTACAAGAGGGCGCCCAGTACCAGAATATGGATGAGGTGTGTGAGAACACAAGCATCGTGTGTAGCCTGGAGGTCTATAGCGTCCTCCAGGGCCTTGAATACCCCGCCGACAAGAACGCCATCCTCGCCTACGCCGAATCGAGAGGCGCTACCGAGATGGCGATGGAGGATCTGAGAAGGCTGCCCCGGGGGCACAGATATAGGAGCATCGGTGATATCTGCAGCAATATCCCCGCGAGTTGAGCCTAGAACCTAACTCCCATCGATGACACCTTCTATTTTGCTCCTCTGATCCCCAAGAAAAGGGCTCCTCGAAGCGGTATCTTGCCAGGCCGGTCATGTGACTGGCCTTATCTTATATAAGAGATGGGGCGAGGCGTCCCTCTCTAACAAGTGAGGTGGAGAGCAGCGACGACTTTACGGTTCTGAGAGAGCCGATTATAGGTCTGCCAAGCCTCTTGCGTCCTCTCCGCTATCACCTCTATCCCTTGAGATCGGAGGTAGTCGCTGGTCTCTGGAGGCACTTTCATGTGCCCGAAGTAGCCGGTGCCCACCACCAATATCTCCGGCTTCTCTCTCACCACCTCTTCCAGGTCAACGGGCTGGAGGCGGTGGCCCTCTTTCCGCCACCAGCGGGCATCAACGCGGTGGGGATAGATGATCAGATCCGAGGTGTACGCCTGGCCCTTGATGACGATGCGGCCGAAGGTGTAGGATTCAATAGCCATACCCCAACCTCACAACCATCTAGCCTTAATCTAGCAGATGGCCCGGAGCCCCTCAAACCTCCACATCTGGTCGGGGCGCTTCTGTGGCAAAAAGGGCGTCCACGTTCGAGCGCCCTTTTCTTCCAAAGCGGTCTTTGGAAGACCCTCTAAGAGGCCCAGGAGAGACGCAATCTCACAAGTGTGGCCAGAATTCAGCGGCTCAGAAAATAGACGAGTAATGTCAACGCCGCTAGAACGAGGAGAACCACCAGGAAGATGTAGGTGAGCGGGAGACCCCGGCTCGGCTCTTCCTTCACCTCTGGCTCTACCTCCTCTCGGCGGAAAGCCAGTTCAGGGCGAGAGAGGAGCCGACCGCAGCCCTGACAAAACCGGTTCGTTATCGGGTTCTCCGTGGCGCACCCCTCGCAGACTACCATTTTCGAGGACGTAAGGTTAGCCCCGCAACTGGTGCACTGTTCCGCCTGGGGAGGGTTCATTTCACCGCATTGGGGACAGATCATACCTTTCACCTCCATCTACAGGAGACTTTGGAACAGGGGAAAGAGTAGCCAAGCGAGAAAGACGGCCAGGGCCAGCAGCCCGGTCATTATGACCCCGACTAGGAACCAACCCACGTTGTCTATCTCGCCCATGACTTCACCTCGCAAGTAGAATCTGCGCCGTTACTACCACCATCGCCTAAAGACGTATACC
>DMLA01000220.1:0-2427 GCA_003453555.1 Chloroflexota bacterium
GCCCTTCTGGACCCCTGGCCTATGCTGAGGTTGGCCCTTCTCGACCCTCTCTTTTCCCAGCCTTGGCTTACGATTTTTCTGGCCATTCTTTTGTGCCTGGCTTTGTTTTCCCTTTGGCGGCGTACGTGTCAAGTAAGGGCCAGGGTAACGGATTCGAGTTCCCTCTTCGTTCTCATCTTGGTAGCGATGGGCTTTCTGCTCACCTATCTATGCGAATACGTATATATCCGAGACATTTTTGGGACCCGCATGAACACCATCTTCAAGTTGTACTATCAGGCCTGGGTACTCTTAGCCATCGCTTCAGCCTACGGGGTGTATTATCTCTCCAGGAGATTAAGAGGGGTCGCCTATCAGCTTTGGAAGACAGGCTTCCTCTTCCTTCTCGCCTTGAGCCTCATCTACCCTTTGGCCGCCACTCTCTCCAAAACGGCGGGCGCCTCGCCTACCCTGGATGGGATGGCCTATCTGGCAGCCTCCCTCCCCGATGATTACCAGGCTATCCAGTGGCTGAGGGTTAATGTGGAGGGTGCTGCAGTCATTCTAGAGGCTCCGGGGGGGCAGTATACCCTCTTTGGGCGGGTCTCCACTCACACCGGGCTGCCCACCCTTCTAGGGTGGGGCGGACATGAACACCAGTGGCGAGGGACATATGAGGAGCCGTCCCGGAGGGAACCGGATATCGAAGCCCTTTATACGAGCCTCGACCTGGGGGAGACAGAAAGGCTATTGGAGGAGTATGATATCGAGTACGTCTATTTGGGGCCTCTAGAGGTTACCAAGTACGATCTCGGTGGAGCGATGATGGATAAATGGGCTGCTATAATGGATGTGGTCTATCAGCAGGGCGGGGTGACCATCTACCGTCGGAGGTAGGTCTTTGGAGGCAACGGTTCAAAGGGAGCGGCCTTGGCTCACCGTGGAGGTGGGGCTCTACCTCTCCTTCATAGCCTTGGGCACGGCCTTGCGCCTATGGGGGTTGGGCCAGCGACCCCTCTCTCCTGAAGAGGCGGATTTGGCCTACCAGGCATGGCGCTTCTATCAGGGGCTGGGAGGTGACCCCAGGGGGAGTCCCCTTCTCTTCCACGCCACTACCCTCTCCTATTTGCTCTTTGGCCCCAGCGACTGTGGGGCTCGGTTGCTCCCCGCCTTGGCGGGGAGCGCATTGGTCGGCTTCCCCTATCTCTTGCGCTCCCGACTAGGTCGGGTAGGGGCTCTCCTGATTTCCGCGCTCTTGGCCTTTTCCCCCTCTTATATCTTCTTCTCTCGCAGCCTGGGAGGGGAGATTATCGTCGTAGTGGGGATGGTGGCCTTTCTTTTTGGGCTCCTCCGCTACGGGGAGGACCGATCTCCGCGGGATCTCTATCTCGCGATTGCCGGCCTGGCCTTCTCTCTAGTCGCCGATTCTCAAGTATATACGATTCTCGTCATCTATCTCTCTTTCCTCCCTCTCTTGCTTCTCAGTGGCCAGCCTGTTGGCAGAGGGTGGCGAGACGATCTTCTCTCCCAAGCGTGGCTGAGAGCCTTAGCCCTTCTAGGGGCTATCGTGGTTTTGGCCTCCACCGGTGGACTGCTGAACCCCGGAGGGTTACAGGCGGCCATCGACCTCTTCCCCGCTTGGCTCAGCCAATGGTCGGGGCAAGGGCCTTGGTCCTATCATCTCCTCCTTCTCCTCTCTTACGAGCCTCTCATTCTTGTCCTCGGCCTGCTGGGGGCTGGGTTCGTGGGACGCCGCAACCTCTTCTCCGCCTTCTGCGTCTATTGGTTCGGAGTGAGCCTTATCCTCTATACCCTGATGGGGGAGAAGTCGCCCCCGGCCCTCTTGCAGATCACCTTGCCCCTCATCTTTCTCTCGGGGATGCTCTTGGAGGAACTGGTAGCCTCCATAGGAGGGAGGATCTCTTGGAGAAAAGAGGGCCTCTATCTTGCCCTTTCCCTGCCGGCGGTGGTCTACCTCTTCTTACAATTGGCGGGATGGTCCTATTTTGTGGAGACGGAGCGTATCCTCCTCCTCTTCTTAGCCCTCTTCTTGCTGGCCTGCGTCCTATTCCTCTGCTATAGTTGGCTGGGCCGAGAGGTGGCGGTTCGAGGGGGCATACTTCTCCTCTGCTTGGTGCTGGGGGCCCTTACCTGGCGGGCTGGGTGGGGGGTGAACTACGGGATGGAGATGGCGGAACCCCTCTTGGGCCAGGCTACCTCACCCGATATACGCAACTTGGTGGAGGCCTTAGAGAGTCTCTCCAATCAACGAGAACGAGATCGCCACTCCATAGGGATCACCCTCCTGGGGGAGAACCCTGCCCTCCTTTGGTATTTGAGGGGTTTTCCCAATACAGATCTTGTATCTACCGTCAGGGGGCATATCACCACTCCCGTGGTCATCACTCCTCAGGAGGAGTTGCCTCTCCCGAACTATAGGGGCCAGCG
>DMLA01000220.1:2840-4140 GCA_003453555.1 Chloroflexota bacterium
ACCCGTGATATAATTATGTGGGTATCGCAGACCTAGAGGTTCACATGGACGAAAACAGATCTCTTTTGGATAAGCCTCTCCTAGACCGCCTGACCCTTAATTGGGAGACGGCGCTCTATAGCCTCATCTTGATCGTGGCTCTAGTCAGTCGCTTTTGGGATCTGGGCTCCCGGGCTCAACATCACGACGAGAGCATGCACGCCTTCTACTCCTGGAATCTGGCCCAAGGCCGGGGCTTCTCCCATAACCCTCTGCTCCATGGCCCCTTCCTCTTCCACGCCACGGCGTTGGTCTATTTCCTCTTCGGTACCAGCGACTACACCTCCCGGGTAGCGCCGGCCATCATGGGAGTGGCCTTAGTTCTTATGCCCTATTTCTTGCGCAGGTGGCTAGGCCGCTACGGGGCTCTAGCCACCTCGGCCCTGTTAGCCATCTCCCCCGGATTCCTCTACTTCTCCCGCTTCATCCGTCATGATATCTTCGCTGCTTTCTGGGAGATGCTCCTCTTCGTGGCCATCATAAGATATCTCCATGAAAGAAGGGACCTCTACCTCTATCTCGCTTCTGCCGCTCTGGCCCTCCTCTTCTCCACCAAAGAGGTGGCTTTCATCACCGCTTTCATCTTCGGGACCTTTCTTTTCGGCCTTATGATCTGGCAGTTGTGGCAGCGCCAAGAGCGGGACCTTCGTGGCTTGGCTTCCTTCGACCTAGTTATGGCCCTGGGCACACTCTGTCTCCCTCTCACCTCCGCTCTGGTCATCAGGCTCTTGGGTTGGAACCCTTTGGACTACACCGCCGTTGGCGTTCGCCGGTCAGGCCCCGTTGTTCTGGTCATCCTGGGGGTGTCTGCCCTGGTGGGGTTATTCTGGGATAAGAGACGATGGCCCATCGTGGCCACCGTATACTACGCTATCTTCCTCCTTCTCCATACCACCTTTCTCACCAATATGCTGGGCATAGCCACCGGCCTGGTGGGTTCCTTAGGCTACTGGTTGGAGCAGCAGGGGGTTAAGCGGGGCGGCCAGCCTTGGTACTACTACCTCATTCTCATCCCTCTATACGAGTTCCTACCTCTCTTCTTGGCCCTTTTAGGTGGAGTGCGCTATCTTTTGGGTTTTGGGAAAGGAGCGGCGGAGAGCGAAGAGGCCCCTTCGTTCTCCGTGGGTTCGCTCTTCGCTCCCTTTCTTATCTATTGGACGGGTATGGCTTTTCTCATCTACAGTTGGGCCGGGGAGAAGATGCCCTGGTTGATCCTCCATTTGGCCTTACCCACTATCCTCTTGGCAGGCTACTCATTGGG
>DMLA01000220.1:4528-16599 GCA_003453555.1 Chloroflexota bacterium
CCCATCATGCTGCTTGCGGCCGCGGTCTTCTTTTCTTCTTTTCCCCACGTGGGCTTCACCACTTTGGCCCAACTGAATATGGCCATGCGCTCCTTAGGCGCGCTCGTCATCTTGGCCTTTCTTGTGGTTTGGGCCCTCCTCTCCGCTCGACGTCTGGGGTTCGCGAGCGCTATCAAAGTGGTCTTTTTCACCCTCCTGGTCATCTTGGCGGTTCTAACTGTGCGCTATGCTATACTCGCTTCCTACATCCATGGCGACATCGCTAAGGAGATGCTCATCTATACCCAAACCACCCCCGATGTGACCATGGTCACCAGGGAGATAGAGTCCCTCTCCGAAAGGCTGGTAGGGGGGAAGGAGATGGAGGTGGCCTTCGACGATTTCACCAGTTGGCCCTTCAACTGGTATTTGAGGGATTACCCTAACCGCCGCCCCATTGGGGATGGGAAAGGGGTATCTGAGCCTTTCCAGGCCCCTGTGGTCCTGGTGGGGCTGGAGAACGAGCCCCAGTTGCGCCCATATCTGGTCGATTACATTCGACAGCAGTATCGCCTCCGCTGGTGGTTCCCGGAGGATTATCGGGGGGTGACCTGGCAACGGATCATCTCCGGCCTCCAGGATCCAGACTTACGGCACAGCCTTTGGCGGTTTCTCTTCTATCGGGAGTTGGAGAAGCCTCTCGGCTCTTCCGATTTCGCCTTCTACTTGCGACGAGATGTGGCTTCCCGGTTATGGCGCTCCAGCGCCGTACCCATAACCCCTCCCGTCGAAGAGTACGCTGAGAAGCGGATCGAAATGGCGGCCCTCGAGATCTGGGGAGGGCCAGAGGTGCTCAGTTACCCCAAGGATATAGCCTTCGATGGGGAGGGGAACCTCTATGTGGTGGACAGCGATAACAACCGCATCCAGGTCTTCGCCCCCGATGGCCGACTTATAGACTCCTGGGGTGAGGAGGGGGATGGCCCTGGGGAGTTCCACGAGCCCTGGGGGGTAGCCATCGATGGTCAGGGGTATATCTATGTGGCCGACACCTGGAATCATCGCCTCCAGAAGTTCGACCCTCAGGGGCGGTATCTCGACCAATGGGGCGGTTTCGCCGATACGGGCGGCAGGGCCGAAGGGATGGTTGGCCTCTTCTACGGGCCCAGGGATATCGCCGTGGACAGGGAGGGCAACCTCTACGTGGTCGACGCCGGCAACAAGCGGATCCAGAAGTTCGATCCTCAAGGTGAGTTCCTGGGACAATGGGGAGGAGATGGAACTGGGCCGGGAGAGTTCAAAGAGCCGGTGGGGATAGCCATCGACGAAGAAGGGAAGATCTATGTGGCCGATACCTGGAACCGGCGCATTCAGAAGTTCGACCGGGATTTCAACCTCTTGGCCCAGTGGCCGGTGGAGGGGTGGGTGAGCGAGTCGGTGGTCAATAAGCCCTACCTGGCTGCCGATACCGCTTTTAACCTTTATGTCACCGACCCCGAGGGGTTTCGGGTGATGGTCTTCGATGGCCAGGGCCAACTTCTGGCCTTCTTCGGCCGATACGACACCGATAACTCCTCTTTCAACCTCCCCACCGGCATAACAGTGGACAAAGAAGGGTATATCTACGTAGCCGATTCTGGCAATCATCGCATCATGAAGTTCGGGCCTCTCCCTCCCCTGCCACCAACTCCCAGCCCGGTGGAGTAATAGATCTCGTTATGGATAGAAGACGTATCACCGGCCTCCTAGGCCTTCTTTTGACCCTCATATTTGGCAGCCTGGCTCTCTATAGGTTAGACCTGAGGGAGGTGGGCTCGGCGCTCTTGGAGGCCGACTACCTCTTTGTGGCACCGGCGCTTCTCGCCACCTTCTGCGGTTACCTTCTGCGGGCGGCTCGCTGGCGGGTGATACTTCTGCCTTCCAAGGAGGTGTCCGCAGGCCGACTCTTTCCTCTCCTGATCATCGGCTTTGCGGTCAATAACCTCCTTCCGGCACGGATCGGGGAGTTCGCACGGGCCTACCTTTTGGGCGAGAAAGAAGGGATCTCCAAGAGCCTCTCCTTCGCCACCGTCGTTGTGGAGAGGGTCCTCGACGGGCTAACCCTCATTCTCATCCTCCTCCTCGTCTCCACCCGCTTCCCCCTTCCCCGTTGGGGGTGGGAGATGGAGATATTGGCCCTCTTCTTCTTCCTGGGGGCGCTGGCTTTCCTCTTTCTCCTTCTCTATCGGAAGCCCCAAGCGTTGAGGATAACCAGGCTGCTTACCGGGCCTCTCTTCTCTTCGCTATCCGATAGAGTGGCCCAGGCGGCATCCTCCTTCGTGTCCGGGGCGGAGGCTTTGCGCCATCGCCGTTCCGTTCCCAGTTTGGCTTTCCTCTCCCTTTTGGTATGGTCTTGCGAGGCTACCTCCTATCTCTTTTTGACCTGGGCTTTCCCTATCTATCTTTCCCCTCTCACGCGGGTGGTTGCAGCCCTCTTCGTCATGGTGGTAGCCAATTTGGGCATCTTAATCCCCTCCTCCCCGGGCTATATCGGCACCTTTCATTTCTTTGCCATGTCAGCCCTGGTCGTTTTCGGCGCAGCGAGGGAGACCGCTCTCTCCTACGCCGTGGTCTCCCATGCCATGCAGTATCTGCTGGTTACTGGGTTGGGGCTTCTCTTTCTCTGGCGTGAGAACCTATCGTTGCTCAGGATGGGTGCTAAAGCGACTCTGGAAGGGTGAATGGATAGTGGTTGCGGCTGAGGCAGCCCTTTGAGGCACAGACGGTGGGGCAGATGACGCGGAGCAAGTCCTTATTGGGGGATGCAACATGAAGTCACCTGTGGAACCTAAAAGGGACGCACTTATCATCTTCTGGCAGTGGGCTAGGCGACATCCTTTGGCAGCCTGGCTGGCCTTGGCCCTCATTATCAATGCAGGAGGGCTCTGCCTGCTCCGCAACAACCCTCTGAGCAGTTGGGCGGTTACTCTTTGGTTGGGCAGCCTGGTAGCCCTGGTCGTTGCCTCCTCCGTGGGCGAGGTCTCTATCTCTTCCCTCCATGTGAGAGCCTGGGCCAGGCGATTCTGGTCTGGCCCAGTTGTCTTGGAATTCTTGGCCATCTTTGCTATCACCCTCTTGGGCTTCACCTTACGGGTAACCGCGCTGGATCACTATCCGCCTATGATGCACGGCGATGAGGGAGAGATGGGCATCTTGGCCTTAGGTATCTTGAACGGGACGCAACCCCTCTCGCCCTTCTCTACCGCTTTCCTCAGCCACCCTACAATGTTCTACTTTTGGCAGGCTCTCTCCATGGCCTTCTTCGGTAGAAATGAGGTAGGGTTGAGGATGCTCTCGGTTATCACGGGCGTCCTCTCTATTCCACTCCTTTACCTCTTGATGAGATTGGGGTTCGGGCGCCTTGCGGGGCTGGTCAGCGTCTTCCTCTTGGCTGTCTCCCATCTACACATCCATTATAGCCGCTTGGCCATCAACAATATCCAATCGTCCACAGCCGCTCTCCTGGTAGTGTTGCTCCTGGCCGCTGCACGGGCCAAAGGCTCATCTCTTCTCTACACTCTGGCTGGCTTGACCGCTGGCTACAGTATCTATTTCTATTTCGGCTCTCGAGCCATCCCCCTGATCGGTGGGGTGCTCTTGATCTTTCTTTGGCGTGAGCGGCGGGCTGAGGGGAAAGATCTCCTCCTCTTCGCCCTGGCTGGTTGGTTGGCCATCTCTCCCTTACTCCTTCACTATGTCGAGCATCTCTCCCCTCTCCTAGAGCGCATGCAGGAGGTCTACCTTTTCAGTCCCCGGAATATTCAGCATACCTTGGGCCAGATGGGTGGTGAAGGGAGTAGGCTAGATATCCTACGTTGGCAGTTACTACGCAATTTGCGGTTCTTCTTGGATTATGGGGATGCTAGTGCTTTCTATTTACGAGATCTTCCGGTCTTCGATCTTGGTACCGTTTTGCTCTTCTGGGTGGGGATGGGGTTGGCCCTGGCCAAGCCTTTCCGTTTTGGCCATGCTGCCTTGCTGGTCTGGTTTTGGATAGCGTTGACCCTGGGTGGCGTTCTGACCAACGATGCTCCGAACGCACCGCGTCTCCTTATGGCGGTACCGGCCGTCTTCGCCTTCGGAGGTCTCTTCGTGGCGCGTCTCTTCTCCCTGTGTGAGCGGCTCTTTAGGCCCACATCCCAAATACTCCTCGCTTCTTTTCTTCTCCTCCTAGGGGTTTTTGTCTTCAAAGTCAACTATGATAGATATTTTGTGGAGTACGCCCAGAAGGCTCCGGGGATGATCTTTCTGACCATGGCCCGGGAGATGCGACGGGAGAGCAGGGGGTACCGGATATATCTATTGGGGGCTCCTCACCTCTATGCGGGCCATGGGGTGCTGAGATTTATCGCTCCCGATGCGGAGAAAGTCGATTGTTTAGAGGTAGAAGATTGCCTCTCTTTGCAACCTGGGGATAAGGGGGTTATCTTCTTCATAGTTCCTCAACGTCTAGAGGAACTGAAAATTATCAGGGCTAGATACCCTCAAGGGGAGTATGGGGAGGCTTACGATAACTATGGCCGGCTATTATACGCCACTTATCGACTTCCTCCCGAATCTTTGGCACATTTAGAGGGGTGATCCCTTGAAACTTCATGAATACCAGGCTAGAGAGATATTCGCACGTTATGGGGTGCCTCTGCCGCGAGGCGAGTTGGCCCATACCTCCCAAGAGGCCTATGATATCGCCTCCCGTCTAGGCGTTCCGGTGATGGTCAAGGCCCAGGTTCTGGTAGGGGGGCGAGGGAAGGCAGGGGGCATAAGGAGCGCCTCTAACCCCCAAGCGGCGAGGGAGATGGCTAGCCATATCTTGGAGATGAGCATCAAGGGCCTGCCGGTGAGAAAGGTCTTGGTGGTTGAGGCCGTGGAGATCGAAAAGGAGCTATACCTGGGGATGGTGGTGGACCGGGCCCTTTGTGCCCCGGTGATGATCGCCTCCTCAGAGGGGGGTGTGGAGATCGAGGAGGTGGCCCGCACCATGCCAGAGAGAATGGCCAAGATAACCGTCGATCCCTTCTTGAGCCTGCGCGATTATCAGGCTCGCCAGTTGGCTTTGGAGATCGGTCTGGGAAGGGAGACGGTGGCCGAGTGGATAGTCATCGCCCAGGGGCTATACAAGGCTTTCATGGAGTGCGACGCCTCTCTGGCAGAGATAAACCCCCTGGCCCTCACCCGAGAGGGGAGGCTAGTGGCCATCGACACCAAGATGGTCCTGGATGATAACGCCCTCTTCCGACATAGGGATTGGGGGGCCCTCCGCGATCTGACGGAGGAGGAACCACGCGAGCGAGAGGCCCGAGAGCAGGGCTTGAGTTACGTGAAACTGGAGGGAGAGATAGGCTGTCTGGTCAATGGTGCGGGCCTGGCTATGGCTACCATGGATGTGATCAAACTCTATGGGGGAGAGCCGGCCAACTTCTTAGATGTTGGCGGGGGAGCCCGAGCGGAACAGGTGGCTGTGGCTTTGCGCATCCTCGTCTCCGATGAGAACGTTAAAGCGGTGCTCATAAATATCTTCGGGGGCATCACCCGCTGTGACGAGGTGGCCAGGGGGATCTTGGAGGCCCTCCGTCAGATACAGGTTGAGGTTCCCATGGTCGTCCGTCTAGCGGGGACCAACGAGGAGGAGGGGAGACGGCTTTTGGCTGATGCTGATATAGAGACCGCCTCTACTCTGATCGAGGCGGCCCAGAGGGCTGTGGAGACGGCTAGGGGTAGTTGATCGTGAAGAGTGACTGCGTTTTCTGTGCCATCGTAAAGGGCGATGCCTCCGCGGAGATAGTCTATGAGGACGAGGCGACCTTGGCCTTCATGGATATACACCCTGCTGCCCAAGGCCACACCCTGGTGATACCCAAGGAGCATTTCCGAAATATCTACGATATCGAAGAGGAGGCCCTTCTGGCCACGGCTAGGACTACCATGAAGGTGGCCAGGGCGGTGAGGGCAGCATTTGAGCCCCATGGCTTAAACATCTTGCAGGCCAATGAGCCGGGTGGCTTCCAGAGCGTCTTCCACTTCCATTTTCATATCGTCCCCCGCTGGAAAGACGACGGCTTGATTCGCCCTTGGGAGCCCAAGCGTGGGGATGAAGAAGAGATCCGCCAGATGGCAAGGTTGATAAGAGAGCAGTTATCTTGAGGGCATAAGATGAGCATCCTTGTTGACAAGAACACCAGGCTTCTGGTCCAAGGCATCACCGGGCGAGAGGGGGAGTTCCATACCCGCCGCATGATCGACTACGGGACTGAGGTGGTAGGGGGAGTCACGCCGGGCAAGGGGGGACTGGAGGTAGCCGGAGTCCCCGTCTTCGACACCATGAAGGAAGCGGTGGCCATAACGGGGGCTAATGCCTCTATCATCTATGTCCCCGCCCCTTTCGCCCCCGACGCCATCTATGAGGCCGCCGATTCGGGGGTGGGGCTCATCGTCTGCATCACTGAAGGGATCCCCATCCTAGACATGATAGGGGTGAAGAGATCCCTGGACATCAGCGGGGTGCGGCTCATCGGGCCCAACTGTCCAGGGGTCATCACGCCAGGAGAGTGCAAGGTGGGGATCATGCCTGGAGATATCCATACGCCGGGGAGCGTGGGCGTCGTCTCTCGGAGCGGCACCCTCACCTACGAGGTAGTGAACGAGTTGACGCTGCGCGGCCTGGGCCAATCTACCGTGGTGGGGATCGGGGGTGATCCCATCCTGGGTTCTAACTTCGTAGATATCTTGCGACTCTTTGAGGTGGATCCAGCCACAGAGGTGGTGGTCCTTATCGGTGAGATAGGGGGCAGCGATGAGGAATGTGCGGCCGAGTTCATCGCCCACCATATGACCAAGCCGATGGTGGCCTTTGTGGCCGGGCGGACAGCCCCCCCGGGCAAGCGGATGGGTCACGCCGGGGCTATCATCTCCAGGGGGAGGGGCACAGCGGAGGAGAAGATACGAGCCTTCGAAGAGGTTGGAGTCCCAGTGGCGCGCCACCCCGGCGAGGTGGCGGAGTTAGTGGCCAAGGCGGTTGCAAAGTAGCCTTTATCTTAGGTTGGCGGATGATGGAGGTTCAAGTAGTGGCGGCCAGGGTACGAAAACAGACTGCTCGTGAGAGCCTCATGGTGCGGTCTACTTTGTCCTAGTCGATGGACAGTCGCCAGCTCTATCCCCGCGTGGTGATCGAGAAGTGCGATGGGCGTTTCCTTGGCCTACACATCTGCCCGGTGGAGGGGTGTATTACCTTGGTGCCCGCTTGAAGCGAGCCACCATTCTTAGGAGGCCATGATGGACATTGTGGTAACGAATGGAACCGTGGTCACGGCTACGGAAACCTATGAGGCTGATATAGGTATCGAGAAAGGGAAGATCGCGGCGCTTGGCCGAGGTTTAGGGGGCGTAGAGACCATCGATGCCCAGGGCAACTACGTATTCCCCGGAGCCATCGATGTCCACACCCACTTCGAGTTGCCTTCCATGGGCACTATCTCCGCCGACGATTTCCAGACCGGGAGCATCGCCGCAGCGTGCGGCGGCACTACCACCTTTATAGATTTCGCCGACCAGGGGAAGGGAGAGAGCCTGCACCGGGCTCTAGAGATTCGGCTGGAGAGGGCCGAAGGGAAGGTGGCCATCGATTACGGCTTCCACGTGGCCATAGGAGATATGACCGACGAGGTGATGAACGTAGAGATGGCCGAACTGGTGGAGCAAGGCGTTGCCAGTTTCAAACTCTATATGGCTTATAAGGGTACCTACATGGTAGACGATGAAACCCTTTTTAAGTCCCTCCTCAAGGCCAAGGAACTGGGAGCGCTCATCATAGTGCACGCCGAGAACGGCGACCTTTTGCATTACCTCATCAATAAACATGTGGCTGAGGGCAAGAAGGAGCCGATCTGGCACGCTCGAAGTCACCCCCCCGAAGCAGAGGCCGAGGCTGCTGGTCGGGCCATCATCTTGGCCGCTCTGGCCGAAGCCCCTATCTATATCGCCCATGTGAGTGCGGCTCAGGCTCTGGAGAAGGTGAAGGGGGCCCGAGACAAGGGGCAGCCTGTTCTGGCTGAGACCTGCCCTCAATATCTCCTCTTCAATACAGAGCACTACAAGTTGCCCAATTTCGAGGGGGCGAAATACGTGATCTCCCCCCCGCTGCGGGAGAAGGGGAACGGGGAGTTGCTCTGGCAAGGGCTAATCTCTGGCGATCTGCAAGTGGTTAGCACCGACCATTGCCCCTTCAACTTTGTGGGTCAGAAAGATAGGGGTAGAGACGACTTCTCCAAGATCCCCAGTGGCATGCCCGGTGTAGAGACGAGGGTGCCCTTGCTCTACCACTTCGGGGTGAACGAAGGGCGCTTCTCCATCAACAGGTTCGTAGAATTGGTCTCCACCAACCCAGCCCGTCTATTCGGCCTGGCTCCCCAGAAGGGCACCATCTCCATAGGGTCGGACGCGGATCTGGTCATCTTCGACCCCCGAAAAGAGGTTCGTCTCAGTGTGGAAAACCTGCACATGAATGTGGACTACAGCCCCTATGAGCACATCACCGTAAGAGGGTATCCGGTCCTGGTCATGCAAAGAGGCAGGGTCATCGTCAAAGACGGTCAGTTTGTGGGCGAGGTGGGGGCGGGCCAGTTTCTGAAACGCAGGCGCATAGCGATCTAGACGTACCACCGGCTTACGCCTAGCCGCGAAGGCGAAGCCAGCGCACTGCCCTGTGGTGCTTGTCCTCTCCAACTAAGCCGCCGCTATACCCTTTTTGGGTCAGTACTATCGGAGGTCAAGCCGCTTGTGGTGGGGGCTGGTGTTTGACAGTTACATCTTGATGGCCTATCATAATGGCCGTCATCTCAGAGGTAGGGAAAGGTAATGTACAGAAGGAACCTCCTCCTGCTTGGAGGCATCATAATTCTGGCCGCCGTGGCTATCTGGGTGGATCTCCCCACTAATCCGGGTATCCATATCCATCTTGGTCCTATCCAGATCGACCGGGAGATAGAGGTACACCAAGGGTTGGACCTCCAAGGGGGTATGCAGGTGCTCTTGGAGGCCGATGTGCCCCCCGATGAGCCTGTAGATCGCCAGGCTGTGGCCGCTGCTAAGGCTATCATCGAGAAGCGTGTTGACGGGCTGGGGGTCTCGGAGCCCTTGATTCAGTTGCAGGGGACGAGGCGGATCATCGTAGAGTTGCCCGGCCTGAAGAACCCGGAGGAGGCCATCGCTGCCTTCGGTAAGACAGGGCTCTTGGAGTTTATCCACGCCGGGAAGATATACCTGCCTCCTGGGAGCCTCGTTCAGACTACGGAGGAGGTGGCTGGGTCCTCCCTTGAGGCCACTCCCACTGCCACTGTGGAGGCTACGCCTACCCTCACCGCCACTCCAAGCGAAGCCGATACCGAGCCTCTCGCCCCCACTCCCCTGCCACAGGAGCGCGTCTTTGAGACTATCATGACCGGGCGCAACCTAAAAAGTGCCAACCTAACCGTTGACGACTACAACCAGATCCAGATCACCTTTACCTTAGATGAGGAAGGAGCCCGGACCTTCGCCGATTATACCGCAGAGAACGTGGGTCAGGTGATGTGCATCGTTTTGGACAAGGAGGTGGTCTCCTGCGCCACCATCAAGGATGTGATATCTAGAGGCGAGGTACTCCTCACTAGAGAGGGGGGCTTCACGCCTGCGGAGGCGGAAAGCATCGTCATCCGCCTTCGATACGGCGCTCTGCCCATCCCCTTGCGGGTAGAGAGCCACCGAGAGGTAGGTCCTACCCTGGGCGAGGATTCTATTCGCAAGAGTACCCTGGCTGGGGCGATAGGCCTCTCTATCGTGATAGCCTTTATGCTCATCTACTACCGCCTGCCAGGGCTTTTGGCCGATCTGGCCTTGGTGATATACGCCGCTGTGGTCTTTGCCTTTTTCAAGTTGATACCCGTGGTCTTGACCTTGGCGGGCATCACTGGCTTCATCCTCTCTGTGGGCATGGCGGTGGACGCCAATATCCTCATCTTCGAACGGCTTAAGGAGGAACTCCGCGCCGGCAAGGGGCTCCGTCTGGCGGTGGAGCAGGGGTTCAGCCGCGCCTGGTTCTCTATCCGCGATTCCAACTTCTCCACCCTCATCACCTGTGCCATCCTCTTTTGGCTGGGTTCCTACTTCGGGACTAGCATCATCAAAGGTTTCGCCGTCACCTTGGCCATCGGCGTCCTGGTGAGTATGTTTACCGCTATCACTGTCACTCATACCCTTCTACGCTTGGTGATGGATTTAGATATAGCGAAGACCCGTTGGTGGTTCGGTGTCTAAAGAGGTGTAGGTACGATTGCGATGTGGGGTAGGCACAACTCTCTAGTTCAAGGCGTTGACGGCTATGCTTGACATAGTAGGTAAGCGTTACTGGTACTTTCTCATCTCTGCCCTTGTTATCATACCGGGTGTGGTCTTCCTGGCTCTCTTCGGGCTCCCCCTCTCCATAGATTTCACTGGAGGGGCTTTGCTGGAGGTGGAGTTCGCCCGAGCCCAAATCGGTCCCGCTCAGGTGAGAGAGGTTTTCACCGAGTATGGATATGGCGACACCATGGTCCAGACCTCGGGTGAGAGGGTCTTCCTTATCCGCACTAAGAATATCGACTCGGCGACAAAGATGGCTATTCAGGCCGATCTGGAGGAGAGGTTCGGCGACCTCACCGAACTCCGCTTCGAGTCGGTGGGGCCAGCGGTAGGGGAGGAGGTGCAGCAAAGAGCCCTCTACGCGGTGGGGTTGTCTGCCATCGCCATCCTGTTTTATATCTCCTGGGCCTTCCGGCATGTTCCCAACCCCGTCCGTTTCGGCACCTGCACCATCATAGCCCTGATTCACGACGTCCTCGTGGTGGTGGGTGTGGCTGCCATTCTGGGACGCCTTCGAGGATGGGAGGTGGATGCCCTCTTGTTGACCGCTCTTCTGACGGTCATCGGCTTCTCGGTACACGATTCCATAGTGGTCTTCGATCGCATCCGGGAGAATATGAAGCGGAGGGCAGGTGAACCGATAGAGAGCGTGGTGAACCATAGCATCATTCAGACCCTCAACCGCTCCCTAATGACTGAACTCAACGTGCTCTTCACCTTGACCGCTCTTTTCCTCTTCGGGGGGGTCACCACCCGCGGTTTCGCCTTCACCCTGTTCATCGGCATGATCAGCGGTACTTACTCCTCGATCTTCACTGCCAGCCCTCTCCTGGTGGAGTGGGAGAGGAAGCCGGAGCGGCTTCTCTATGCTCTCTCCTTTCTCCTTCCACCAGTAGGTCTCGTGGTCGGTTTATACAGCCTCTTGCGAGGGGGTTCAAGAACCATGGCCAAGGGCTGCCTCCTGGCGACGGGGCTTGGTGCGGCCACCATGCTGGCTCTCTTTTTCCTCCGCCGTGTCACAGCCTAGAGTCGGCAATGAGACTCACTGTTTTCTGGGTCACCGTTCTTATTGACAATCTGGTCTAGAAAGGGTAAAATCTTTAAGAATTTGAGGATGGGAAGGTTTTCCTGTATATGAGGGCGATTTTCCACTCGATATGATGGAAGTCTCCCTCAAGCCCTTGAGATGGGCCATAGAAAAGGAGGAAACATAATGGATAAGAAAAGAGTATGGTTAGTGGCCTTGGTGGTTCTCTCCCTGCTGATGGCTTCCTGCGCCCCGGCAGCCACGCCGGTGCCACCCACGCCGACGCCAGTCCCACCCACACCGACGCCGGTGCCACCCACGCCGACACCGGAGGAGGTAGAGGCTCCCGAAGAGGAGGCCTTCAGCGCCACCACGGAGGCCCTAAACCAGGTGGATAGTTTCTGGGGCTACGTCTCCTGGAAGGGTTGGGGTGGCGGGTTCGGGGAGGAGGCCCAAGAGGCGGATTTCGAGATCAGGGGCTCGAGGCAGAACAAGCCCGCGCGAGCAGACCACTGGACTTGGACCGACCACAAGGAAGGCACGAGCCTGGAGTGGATCGCCATCGAAACCCAGAACAATATGTGGATGCGAGAAGAGGGCGAGGAGTGGCAGGAGATGGGGATGTACTCGTCCGATATGCTCAATATGATGAGCG
>DMLA01000087.1 GCA_003453555.1 Chloroflexota bacterium
GCTAACTCTCGCAAGGATTCCAAAACCCTCTCCCGTAACTGGGCCAGGCTTTCCCCCTGGGGAAAATGCACCAGGTGGGGTTCTCGTAGCCATTGGCGGTAGATATCCGGGTACCGTTGCTCCGCCTCTTCAGGGGTAAGGCCCTGGAGGGCTCCGTACTCGATGTCGAGGAGCCCTTCTAAAGGCTCCACTTTTAGCCCCAGTTGACGAGCGATAGCCTTCCCGGTCTCCCTTGTGCGTTGGAGGGGGCTACTATAGACGGCAGCGATAGCCCAGGAGGCGAGACGGCGGGCCAGAGCCTCCGCCTGGGCCAGGCCGGTCTCGTTGAGGGGGATGTCGGCCCGACCTCGGAACCTCTCCACTCGGTTCCACTCTGTCTGTCCGTGTCTCACCAGGACGAAACGGGTCATAGTTGGTCTTCTCACCTATATAGAGGTGGGCGCGGTTTCCACTCCACCGAGTTATCCCTCGGGATGCCGAATGCACCTCATCGCCCGCTTTCCAAGGGGCGTTCCCTGGCCTGAGCAGAGGCAGGACTGCTCGGAAGAGTTCCAAGCGGTCGGCTCCCGTGAGGGCTCGTTCTGAGGGGGCATCCCGAAGGGCTTGTACGCCTCTGCCACTGCTAGATTCTTTTCCAACTGCTCCATCGACTCCATCCCCACGACGGCGGTAGCGATGGGGAGGCTAAAGGTGCAGCGGAGGGCTTTGTCATAGATGGGGTTAGTTTTCCTAGAGCCATCACTTTCACCCCCACTACACCCCCCTTGGGCATTGGCGACGGGCAGAAACTCCTCGGCGAAGGAGTAGATGAAATGGTCGAGGAGAGAGGGCGCCAAGCCTCTATCTGAACTTGGCGATCAGAGCGGTCGCTGATGCTGAAGAAGAAAGGGTGCCAGGGGCATAAACCCTAATCGCCGCCTCGCCTTCCACGGGACAGACGTACTCGCAGGTTCCACATCCTATGCAGAGCTCCGGCACTACCTTAGGGAATTCGCCCTTCTTCCCCTCCACCCGCACCAACTCGATGGCCCCTACCACCGGACACTCGTCCACGCACTTCATGCATCTTATACAAGGATCAACATCAACGTGAGCGGTGCCGATGACCGCCTTTCTCTTCTCCTCCAGCGATAGGGGAGGGATGGCCCCGCTGGGGCAGACCTGGCCACAAGCGTTACATGAGTAATCGCAATAGCCAATACGCGGCACGAGCATCGGCGTCCATATCGATTCCAGGCCCGCTTCAAACAGGGCCAGGTGTAGCGCGTTGTTTGGGCAGACCTTGATGCACTGGCCGCAGCGTACACATTTGGTGAGGAATTCTTCCTCCCTAGCCCCCGGGGGACGAAGCTGGAAGGGGTTCTTACTCTTTAGCAAACCCGCCTTCAGAAGACCAGCCCCCACTACGCCAGTGGCCAAGGAAGCCAATACCTGGCGGCGGGAGGGGTCATATTCGTAGCCAAAGCCCGGCCGCGGCCTCGCACCGAACTTTGTTGCCGCCTCCGGGCAGACGCCCAGGCAATCGAGGCACATGATGCACTCCCCAGGGTCGCTGGACAGGTCTGCCTCGGCTATGGTGTCCATGGGGCACGTTGGAATGCAGTGGCCCCAGTCTAGACAAGTCTTCTCGTCTACGTAGCGCTTAACCCAGGCAAACTTGGAGAGCAGCGCCACAAGCGCCCCCAAGGGGCAGAGGTAACGGCACCAGAAGCGCTTGGCCACTAGGTTCAAGCCCAAGACGATCACCAAGGGCAAGGCCAGGACCAGATGAACGAGGGGTTTAAGCGGCAGTTGTGCCAGACGTGCCGACGGCAACTCCAAGCTGGGCTGGATAGGCGCTGTCTTTTGCAGGATAGCGGGGTAGATTGTGCCAGCCAGGGGGCGCACGAAGATGGTGATCGGGTCCAACCACATCAGTGGGAGGCTGGCCAGGAGAGCAGCGGCGATAACGACAAACAGGAGGAAATACTTGACCTGACGGAACCGCTCGGGGATACCTCGCCTGACATTGGGGCCGAAGAGGTCGAGAACCGTCCCCAGAGGGCAGATCCAGCCGCACCAGATCCTCCCCAGGGCCAGGGTGGCCAACACGGTGATGATGGCCGGGGCCAAGTTCAGGATCACGCTCCTGGATGCCAGCATTGAGGTCAGGGCCATAAGCGGGTCAAAGCGACTGAACAGGTTAACCGGGATCGGCGATCCTCCGTCCCGGGTCGTTTTGTAGACCAGGTATAGGAACAACGCCAGAAGCGAAAACTGGACCAGTTGGCGCAAACGGACCCACAGCCCGCCGACTCCTTTGACTACAATCCCGGGCACCTTTGCGATCGCCCCCGTGGGGCAATAGGGAACACATACGTTGCAGTCAACGCAATCCTCGGAAGGGATGTCGAAGGCGGTGGTGACCTTACGCTCCGGAGCCCGACCCACGAAGCCCAGCACATCCTTTTTTTCGATGTCGTGGCAGGCCCGCACGCAAAGCCCGCAGAGGATACAATCCTCTTCCGGATGCTCTGTGGGGAAGCGAGTTTCCTCGATTCCCAGTTGAGCGGCCAGCTTCTTGACAGCCCGAGCATCGGGGCAGCGGGATAGAAGCAACTCAACCATCATCCTACGCGTTTGCAGGGCGTGGGGGGAATCGGTCTTGACCTCTATCCCCTCCTCCACCGGATAATCGCAGGAGGTAGTGACGACCGAGCGGCCGTTGCGGATGGCCTCCACCACACAAACCCGACAGGCGCCGTAGGGCGTCAGGTCAGGATGAGAGCAGAGGGTAGGGATTTCGATGCCTATCCCTCTGGCTGCCTCCAGCACAGTGGTTCCTTCCTCAACCTGCACCTTTTGGCCGTCAATGGTTAGATTCGCCATTGTTCCCCCTATCTCACTCCTATAGCATCTAAATTGCAGACTTCACGGCAGATTCCACACCGGATGCACTCGTCTGGATCGATGACGTGGGGCTTTCCCTTCTCTCCGCTTATCGCTCCCTCTGGACAAGCCCGCAGACAAAGTCCACACCCGGGGCAGTTTTCCGGTATGATGTAGAAGCTGATCAGGTCCTTGCAGACCCCGGCAGGACATCGCTTTTCCCGGATATGGGCCTCGTATTCGTCACGGAAGTATCGCATGGTGGTCAGGACCGGATTGGGAGCCGTCCCCCCCAGGGCACACAGGGCTCCGTCTTTCATCGCCTCGCTTAACTCTTGCAAGAGCTCGATATCACCCTCCCGGCCACGCCCATGCGTCATGTCGTCTAGGATGGCATACATGCGCTTTCCCCCTTCTCGGCAGGCGGTGCACTTACCGCAGGATTCGTCTGTACTGAAGCCCAGGAAGTAGCGGGCCATGTCTACCATGCAGGTGTCCTCGTCCATGACGATCATCCCCCCGGAGCCCATCATGGAGCCGGCCTCGGTCAACCGCTCGTAGTCTATTGGCAGGTCCAGCAGGCTCTCGGGAATGCAGCCACCGGAGGGTCCTCCCGTCTGGACGGCCTTGAACTTCTTGCCGCCGCGGATGCCACCACCGATATCGTAGATCAAGTGCCGCAGGGTGGCCCCCATGGGGACCTCCACCAGCCCGGTGTTGTTGACCTTGCCCACCAGTGAGAAGACCATCGTCCCCTTGCTGGTCTCGGTGCCGATGCCGGAGTACCACTCGGCTCCGTTGTTAATGATGTGCCGTACAGTAGCCCAGGTTTTGACGTTGTTGATGTTGGTCGGCCTGCCCCATAGCCCCTCTTGGGCGGGATAGGGTGGCCTGCGGCGAGGCTCGCCGACGCGGCCCTCGACGGAGGCCATGAGCGCTGTCTCCTCACCGCACACGAAAGCGCCGGACCCCCGATGAACCTTGAAGGTGAAGTCGAAGCCCGAGCCCAGGATGTCCTCCCCCAGAAAGCCATACTCCTCTGCCTGCTGAGCGGCGAGGCTGATATGCTCTACGGCCAGGGGATACTCGTTGCGGATATAGATGAAGCCCTCGTGGGCCCCAATGGCGTGGGCGCCGATGATGATCCCCTCCAGAATGCTGTGAGGGTTCCCTTCCACCAGGCTGCGGTCCTGATAGGCGCCCGGGTCCCCCTCGTCTGCATTGCAGATGACATACTTGACCTCCCCCTTGGCGCGACGACAGATCTCCCATTTCCTACCGGTGGGAAATCCCGCCCCGCCCCGCCCTCGCAAACCAGATCTCTTGACCTCTTCGATAATTTCCTCCGGGGTCATCTCGAAGAGCGCTTTGGCCAGGGCTTTATACCCACCAACGGCGATATAATCCTCGATTTTCTTTGGGTCGATCAAGCCGTTGTCCTTCATCAGGATGCGTTGTTGCTCTCTGTAGAAAGGCACAGCGGGCTCATGGACGATCTTCTCACCTGTCAGAGGGTCCTCGTAGAGCAGACGTTCGATCACCTCTCCACCCACTATCGTCTTGCAGATGATCTCCGGGATATCGTTGGAGGTAACGCCAGGGTAAAAGATCCTCTCAGGAAAGATGACCACTATGGGGCCTCGCTCGCAGAAGCCGTGACAACCTGTCATCCTGAGGTCTACCTTGGCCTCCAGGCCTGCCCTTCTCAACTCTTCCCCAAAGGCAGTACTAACCCCCTCAGAGGCCAGAGCACGACAGCCCGTTCCTCCGCACACTGTGATGCAAGGCTTGGACAGATCACGGCCGGCCAGTATAGATTCCCTCCAGCTCTCCAATTCAGCTCGTGAACTTATCTTAGCCATTTGCAGTGGCCTCCTTCGCTTCTATGCATCTCTTGAGCACGCGGTCAACCCTGCTAGCGGCCATCTTGCCGTGATACTCACCATCAACCACCATAACCGGCCCCAGGGCACAGCACCCCAGGCAGTTGACCGTCTCCAAGGTGAATCGTCTGTCTTTTGTGGTTTCGCCGGGCGCGATGTCCAGCGAGCGCCCGAGTTGCTCGACGATGGGCACCCCGCCCCGCACATGGCACGCGGTACCCAAACAGACGGTGATCAGGTGCTTGCCCCGAGGTTCTAGGCTGAAAGCCTTGTAGAATTTGGCCACCTGGTAGACCTGAATCAGGGGGAGCCCCATCCTCTCCGAAACCCGCTGCAGGGCCTCTTTAGGGAGGTAGTGGTGCTCATCTTGGATGTCCTGCAGTATCGTGGTCAGAGCACGATGCTCGCCCCCATATTCATCGACGAGGGCATCGATTTTGTCCACCTCGATCTCCATGTCAATCTCCCTTCTAGGTAAATGGCAAGCAAGAGACGCCAACCCGATGTACACACCCGGTTGGGGCCTCAACGGTCAGAGCCAGGGTCGGATGGGCAAGGCCCATGGGCAGGCCGCTACGCAATTGGCACAGTCTGTGCCGTTCTCCTGCCAAAATAGATAGCATTTTGCCACATCCACAGGCCATCTCAAGATGCCCGTTCGGTTAGAAATCGAGGTCGGTTCGGTGGTCCGTTCTCCCCGCCTGATGGCGCCGGCGGGGCATTGCTGAGCGCAGGCGTGGCACATCTCGCAGAATCTTTGTAACCCAAAGTCAATCGGCTGGTCAGGCTTTACGGGCAAATCGGTGAATACCTTGCAGATTCTCAGTCGCGGACCGAACTCAGGAGTGATGAGCAGGCCATTTCGCCCCAGTTCTCCCAGACCTGCGTCAATAGCGATGGGAATGCTCTGGGCCGTGTCGTTGCCCGATGGCACGGCCGGGTATCCCAAGGCCCGTATGTATTTGGCGAGGGGGGGTGCAACCTCGGCCATCCGGGAGTAGCCGAGAGCGGTAGCCGCACTGGCTTCAAACCCCGGCGACTGGTCGATTCCTTCCCAGTCCATTTCGATCCCCAGTACTATGGCGTACTTGTAGGGGATGTCTAGTACACCATAGGCACCGGTCTCTCTCTCAAAGTAGTGGGAATACACCCAGCGCTGGTCGACTTCACAGATGCCAACCAGGTCGGCCCCGTAGAATCTGCCCACCTTCTTGATCCGCTCCGACATCTGCGCCGGATCAGAAACAGGATATTGCTCAGGATTCACCGGGTCGTCCCAATTGTACAGGCCGCCCACATCCTTCAGGTGTCCCGTGTACCCGTAATAGCGGGGGTGAAGGGAGCCCGCGGTCTCGTCCACATATATGGCACCGGCCTTCAGGGCGGCTCCTTCGAGCGCCTTGAACCCATCGCTCGCCTTTTGCGGCGTAACCTTGCTCAGCAGGGCTTTGTACTCTTCATCCCACACGGTTCTGGAAAACACATGGTTCTTCTGGTCAAAGCGCTCTACTGGTCCGACTAGGAACTGGCTGTAAGTGGGTCTGCTGACCCTTCTTGCTCCAGGGATTTTCCACTCATGCTCTGTCAGAATGTGGTTTATCCACGCCTCTTGAGTGGGGAATCCCTTTTCACACCCTGGGCATGACCAAGTGGCTTCTTCCCACATGACAGGAGTAGGGGTCGCTGTAGGTCTGAACACAGTGGGCGTGGGTGTCGTAGGTGGCCGGGGGGTGGGCTGCCACTCCGGCGTGGGAACTATACCGCTCTCATCAGGAATGTGGAGGGGCCACGGCCACAGTGTGGGTGTAGGTGTAGGGGTAGGCTTGGGAGCACAAGCGGCCAGGGCCTCGGCTGCACCCAAGGACAGGCCAAGAATCGTCGTGTAGCGAATAAAGTCCCGCCGACTTATCCTACCCTGACGTAGTTGCTCCTGTAACTCAGTAATCCGTTTGTGCACTTCTCTACCTTCTCAAACGAGGCCTCCCGCAAAATGCGCTTCAAAGACCCCCTGGTGTCAATAATCTTGACACAACTCACACCACTTGCCCAGATGTGCTAAGAAGTTCCTGGCGAAGCGACATTGCCAGCCAACGAGGCAGATATTGCACCCCTGAGCGTATTTAAGCGACATATGCAGAACTCTCTTTGGAGAGACAATAAGGGCTGACTTGGTATGGCATCCTCCAGCGCGCCGTCCGTCTCGCTTTCCTTTATCCTGCCAACTGGCAGGTGTACGACTACCTTGTTCAAGCTGTACAGGATATTTCGTGAAAGCCCGCTTCTCTCGGGACGGACAACTTGTACGTGTAGGACGCAGTGTAGGCCTTGCCGTTCATCAAGAAAGACACGGTTGAGCTGAACTCTTGTTCTTCCCAATGAATCTTGTAGGTGCGGATCCTCCACGCCGGTACCGTCAATTCGGTCTGCTCGACGCTGGCTTTAGCCCTCTCATACGCTTCCCGATAGGCGCGTTCAACCTCAGCTTCTAGCCTTGCCCTCACTTCTGGCGGTATCTCTGCTAACTCGCCACTTGCAACTGCCGTCGCCTCCTTTGCGATACTAATTTGTTTCTGAATCTCGGCCTCGGATGCCAGCGGCCGCCGCAGTTCGGTGTCAGTCTCGCAGTTGCGCAATTGCAACTCAACTGATTGGGCGTTAAGCTCGCGCTTGACTGGCTCAGCCAGAGCCACGCTGGGCCTCTGTTGGCTGCCGCACCCCACGCATGTCAAGCACAAAGCGACCACCAGTGCCCATAGGCCACTCCAATGTAGCACCCTTCTGTTCATTCT